>CAKZUS010000067.1 GCA_937921805.1 uncultured Granulosicoccaceae bacterium | reverse complement strand
CGGCGATATCGACCTTGAAGCCCTAGAAGCCCTGTTTAAAGAGCAGCCACGTCCACGGGCGCTGGTGCTGATGCCCAACTTCGCCAACCCCAGTGGCTTGACGCTGAGCGATGCCAATAAGCAGGCTCTGGTCACGCTCGTGCAGCGCTACGATGTCACGCTGATCGAAGACGATGTCATGGGAGACCTTGGGTTTGAGGGGCCTCCTTCACGCTGCAAGGCCTTTGATACCAGCGGCCATGTGATGAGCGTCAGCTCGTTCTCCAAGACCTTAGCGCCAGGGTTTCGCATTGGCTGGTTGCTCCCGGGGCGCCACCATGATGAGGCTCTGACACAAAAACAGCTTATGACTGCCGTCTCCCCCTCCATCACCCAGTTCGCCACAGCCGAGTTCTTGCGCCACGGCCACTACGAGCATCATCTACGGCAACTGCGGCGCCAATATCGCCAACAACTAGAGCACTTACAAATCGCTATCGAACGCACTTTCCCAGCAGGGACGCGCGCCAGCCGCCCCGAGGGTGGGTTTGTACTGTGGGTCCAGCTACCGCGAGGCATTGACACCGAGCAGCTCTACGAGCCAGCCCTAGAGCAAGGCACCAGCTTTACTCCAGGGCGACTGTTCAGCACCACAACAAAATTTCGCAACTACATGCGCCTATGCGCTGGCATGCCTTGGACAACACGCGTCGAGCGCAGCGTGCAGCGCCTCGCACAGGTGATCGACAGCGCGCTCTAGAGATCGATATCTAGATCTAGGTCCAGCGAAAGCGCCACGCACTCAGCGCCAAGCACAGGGCAGTGACCCCCCCTAAATACGCAAAATGCCCCCATAGCTGCATCAAGCCCGCACCATCGAGCATAATAGCGCGCGCTGCCCGCACCAGATGCGCCAGAGGCGAGAGCTGAGACAGCCACTGCAGCGGCGCAGCGGCACCGGCTAGGCTAAACCACACTTCCGACAGCAGCAGCATCGGCCAACTGAGCACATTCACCACGCCAGAGCCAAACTCCTCGCTATGAGTACGTGCAGCCAGAACTAAGCCCAGGGCAATCATCGTCGTCGCGCCCAGCACGCACAGCGCCAACAGCAACAGATAGCTGCCCCGCATGGCAAACTCAAACACCCAGTGCAGCGCCGTATACACCACCACAGTGATGGCCACCATCAACCACAAACGCGACAGCAACTGCGCCAGCAGAAACTGGAATGCCGACACCGGTGTGGCGGCAATGCGCTTAAGCACCCCATTTTTGCGATAGCGCACCAGCACAAAACCCACGCCCCATAGACCCGAGAACATCAAGTTCATCGCCAACACGCCGGGTAAGGCCCAATCGACGTAGCGCAGTCGTGGTCCTTGTAGACTACGCCGCTCTAGTCGCACCCCACTGGAGCCAAACGATTGCTCTAGTAGCCGCTCTAGTACGTAGCCATTGCCAGAATTTTCATTCACCCAGAACTCGGCTTGGTCAATGTTCACCACCATGTCCCACTCATGGCGACGCAACTTTTGCAGCGCAGCATCGAGATCATCGACCCGCCTTGACTGCACAAACCGAGTCTGTAGAAACGCATGCACTCCACCGCTGAGCTGGTCTAACTCGCTGTGTACCGCTACACGAAAACGAGTGTTATCGCTGCTAAAGGCATACACAAAGGCCACAATCATGAGCGCGGGGAACAAAATATTCCACCACAGCGTCGTGCGTTCGCGCACCAGCTCAGTGCTACGCGCCCGCACCAGGGCCGCACTCTGGCGCCACCACGCCCTCATGACAGCGCCTCGGTAAGCTCCAGGAACACTTCTTCCAGGCCTTTGCGCCGCACTTGCAGAGCTTGCAGGTCCACGCCATGGGCCAGCAGCTGCTGCACGCATGCAGAGACATCGTCGGTCACGATGTGATGCTGGTCTCCCTCACTGTGAGCGATAGACTGCAGGGCCTCGGGGAGGTCTCTCGTTTGCACACTCACCACGCTCTGCGTCGCGTGCTGGGCCAAGACGCTCGCCGTCTCCCCCTGCGCCATCACCCGCCCTTCGTGCAAGACCAGTAGCCGCTGACACAGCGCTTCTGCCTCGTCCATATAGTGCGTGCTGAGCAGCACAGCTCGCCCCTGCTCGCAACACCCCTGGATAATGCGCCATAGCGCACGTCGAGCGCGTGGGTCTAAGCCCGCCGTTGGCTCATCGAGAAACACCACATCAGGATCATTCACCAGCGCTAAAGCCAGCAATACCCGCTGGCGCTGTCCGCCAGAGAGTTCGCTGGGACGCCGTGCTAGCAGCGGGGCCAGCTCGCACTGCTCAACCAGCGCCTCTATGGAAGCACTGCGCGTATAAAGCCGTGCAAACATTTGTAATAATTCTCTGACATACAACTGCTCGGGCAGCGCCGTATACTGAAACATAATGCCCATGCGCTCACGCGCCCGTGCATCCACTGCGGCGCCGTGAAACCGGATTTCGCCTCTCGTGCACGGTAGCAGCCCTTCTAATACTTCCATCAATGTGGTCTTGCCCGCTCCATTGCGCCCCAGCAAGCCCAGGCACTGCCCAGCGTGTAGTGTCACATCGACGCCGCACAACGCGTCAACACGCCCATAGGCATAGCCTAATGCCTTGGCTTCAAGCATCGCGTGGCTCATCGCTCAGCGGGCGTAAAGGCACGAAAAATACACTCATCATTGGTAAGCAACACCGTACACTCACTCCTATGGAAAACGACCCGCACATTTTAGTTGCTGACGACGACAGCGTTCTCGCCGAACTGCTGCGCGACTACCTCAGCAATGAAGGGTTTCAAGTCAGCGTTGTGCACGATGGGCAAAGCGCCCTCGATGCCGTTGAACTCGACCCCCCTGCACTTATTGTGCTGGACATCATGATGCCGGTAAAAAACGGCTACGACACGCTGCGCGCCTTGCGCGAGCGCCACAGCATCCCTGTCATCATGCTCACCGCACGCGGTGAAGACCTCGATCGCATTATGGGCCTGGAGATGGGCGCCGACGACTATCTGCCCAAACCCTGCAACCCGCGCGAGCTGGTCGCGCGAGTGCGGGCCGTGCTGCGCCGTGCCGCCAGCCCTGCCCCACCCCAAGAATACGTCGTCGCAGGACTGCGCGTTTGCCCTGGTGATCGCAGCGTGTTTGTCGACGATAAGCCCGTCGTACTCACCAGCACCGAATTCAGTGTGCTAGAACTGCTCATTTCCACCCCCGGACAAGTGGTCGAGAAAGAGCAAATTTATGAGCATGCACTGGGGCGCAAGATGGTCGCCTTTGATCGCAGCGCCGACATGCACGTCAGCCACCTGCGACGCAAAATTGGTCTACTCGCCAATGGCGATGAGCGCATTAAAACTGTTCGTGGTCAGGGATATTTATTTGCCTTGCCTAGTGCTTAGCCTGGCACCTCATCTGGCGCCCAATCCGGCGGCGCCTCACTGCAGGCGAGCATGACACGCCTATTTTGGTCCATCTTTAGTGCCATTATGCTCACTGTGGCGCTCGTCGCGGGAGTGGCGACCTACGCCTACAACCGCTACTTTGACCCCTGGCAGGCGCTAGAAGCGCGTTTAGACACGCACGGCGCCTCGCTGGCACAGCTATGGCAGCAGCAACCTGATCAGGTCGATGTTGCCGTGCAACGCTTGGTGCGTCACTTTGGGATGCGCCTCACCTTCATCGCTCCAGATGGCCAAGAGTTTGGCGAAGCCGCACCCCTGTCGGTCTATCGCCTGATGTTGGGCATTCGCAGTAATAACGCCATCCCGCCCGGCGCCGTGGTGACACTGCGCCGAGGCTTAATCAATGCAGGGGCGATCCGTGTTGACCTGGACGCCGGGCCTGCGGTCTTGGCGGGGCACTGGCGTATCGGCGAAACCCCCAACACCGGCTGGGGCATGGAGCCGTTCGCCATCATCGCCGGAGTCATGCTCGCCTGCCTCTGGGCAGCGTGGCGAATAGCCCGCCCTATCCGCGCCCTCAGCCGCTCCGTCGCTGAGTTTGGCGCTGGGCAACTCAATGCCCGCCCTACTCTTGCGTTGCGCAACCGCAAAGACGCCATCGGCGACCTCGCCCGCCAGCTCTACAGCATGTCAGAGCGCATCACCGGGCTGATCAACGCTCAGAGACAGTTGCTGCGCGATGTATCGCACGAGCTGAGAACGCCTCTATCTCGGGTGCATATCGCGCTGGGCTTGGTAGAGCAGCGGGCGCCCCAAGCACAGGAGCAAATCCAGCGTATTGAGCGCGACCTAGGGGAATTCGATGAGCTCATTGGCAAGGTGCTAGAGCTGGCAAAAGCCAACAGCGCGCTCGACACCGCCCCCGAGCGCCATGTCTTCGCGCTCGATGAGCTACTCACACAAGTGCTCGACG
>CAKZUS010000066.1 GCA_937921805.1 uncultured Granulosicoccaceae bacterium | reverse complement strand
CATCATCCCGTCACGTTCCTCGCCGATAGGTATCATCGTCGAGGGCTATATGGCGCCGTCGATTACCTCTTTTGGCGAGACTGATGGCATCGTCGAAGTAGAAGGGCGCGTTGAGGTGGAAATCAGTGGCAGCTCTACGGTGGGCTACGTTGGCTATCGCTACTTGGGCGCGCGCTTTGGTGAGGACAATGATCTCAGCGAAGTGGACGACAATTTGCACGTCGGCATTCGCTTGACGTTCTAGTGCCACTTTTTGTAAAGCCTGTCATCGAAGACCTCTGTACAAGGTCTAGGTGACAAGTTTTTTTATGTGGAGATAGAGAATGCGCAGTGTTGTGTCGTGGTGCTTATTGCTCAGCCTATGGACCGTTGCCTATGCGGACAACACCGTAGAGGAAGTGCATTTTCAAAGCGAAAATGGACAGTCAGTCAGCATCGATAGCATGATTGGGCAGGGGCGTTGGACAATCATTAAGGTGTGGGGATCTGATTGCGCCATCTGTGCAACGACCGCGCACCATATGGTCGATTTCCAAGATCAATACGGCGGTGATCAGGCCGATGTGCTGGGCATTGCTGTAGACGGTCTATATAACCGCGCAGGTGTGGATGGCTTTATTGCCAGCCATGACATGCAGCGTATCCCTCAGCTTATGGACAATGGGGGAGGCGTGGCGGCCTTGTTCTTGCGCGAATTAGGTGAGCAGTGGATTGGCGGCACCCCCACGTACTTCCTGTTCGATCCAGAAGGGGGCATCGCGGGCTTCAACTACGGCCCTGTGCGCAAAGACGCACTGGAAGAATTCCTGCGTGGTCGTGGCGTCACGCTGTAACCCTAGGGCTTAGTTGTCCGCTTAGGCGAGAGTCTTTAGCGAACAGCGTATCAACAAGTGCAAGTAAACAAATGCAAGGCGGCTTACATCAAGCCGCCTTGCAGTATGCACATAAGGCGCCCGTGTTTAGGCGTCTATTTTCCGGTACTTCGCTTTTGATTCGTTAGCGCCGCCTTGCTTGCGCTGATACGCCTCATAGTCGGTGTAGTTGCCGTCGAAAAAGTCGACCTTGCCGTCTTCTTCAAAGGCCAAGATGTGCGTGGCGATGCGATCGAGGAACCAGCGATCGTGCGAGATCACGACTGCGCTGCCAGGGAAATCAAGCAGAGCTTCTTCCAGGGCGCGTAGGGTCTCGACGTCGAGGTCGTTGGTCGGTTCATCCAGTAGTAGCACGTTGCCGCCACTGCGCAGAACTTTGGCCAAATGCACGCGGTTACGCTCTCCGCCAGAGAGATCAGCGAGCTTTTTCTGCTGATCACTACCTTTGAAGTTAAAGCGCGAGACGTAGGTGCGCGAGGGAATCTCGTAGCTACCAATTTGAATAATATCGTGGCCGTCTGAAATCTCTTCCCACACATTACGCTGGTTGTCGAGATCGTCGCGCGACTGGTCGACATAGGCAATCTTGACGGTCTCACCCACGGTGAACTCGCCCTGATCGGGTTGATCTTGCCCTGTGATCATGCGCAGCAAAGTCGTTTTGCCGACGCCATTGGGACCAATGACCCCTACAATGCCGCCTCGTGGCAAGTTGAAGCTCAGGTTTTGGTAGAGCGTACGCTCGCCAAAGCTTTTGCTAATGCCTTGGGCTTCTAGCACTCGGTCTCCTAGGCGAGGGCCGGGGGGGATGTAGATCTCTTTGGTTTCGGAGCGCGATTGATATTCGCGGCTATTGAGCTCTTCGAATCGCTTTAATCGGGCTTTGCTCTTCGACTGTCCGCCTTTGGCATTAGACCGAACCCACTCCAGCTCAGACGCGATGGCTTTTTGCCGGGCGACTTCTTGCTTAGATTCTTGCTGCAGGCGGATCTCTTTCTGGCTGAGCCAGGTCGAGTAGTTGCCCTCCCACGGAATGCCACGGCCTCGGTCTAGCTCCAAGATCCAGCCCGCGACATTATCGAGGAAATAGCGATCGTGCGTGACAGCCACGACAGTGCCTCGGAAGTCTTTAAGAAAGCGCTCGAGCCAACTGACTGATTCCGCATCAAGGTGGTTGGTTGGCTCATCGAGGATGAGCATGTCTGGCTCAGAGAGCAGAAGTCGACAGAGCGCAACACGGCGTCTCTCGCCGCCTGAGAGCGTGCTGACATCTGAATCCAAAGGAGGGAGGCACAGCGCTTCGGCAGCCACTTCTAGGCGTCTGTCTATATCCCAGCCTCCCGCAGAATCGATCTGGTCTTGCAGCTCTGCCTGTTCGGCAAGCAAGGCATCAAAATCCGCATCAGGTTCGGCAAACGCTTCACCAATAGCATTGAAGCGCTCGACCATCGCTTTGATGTCACCGACGCCATCCTCGACATTGCCGCGCACACTTTTGCTTGGATCAAGCTTAGGCTCCTGGGCCAAATAGCCCACTTTGGTGCCTGGCTGAGGGCGTGCCTCGCCGATAATATCCGTGTCGATACCGGCCAAGATGCGCAGCAGGGTCGATTTACCTGCCCCGTTGTAACCGAGTACGCCAATCTTGG
>CAKZUS010000065.1 GCA_937921805.1 uncultured Granulosicoccaceae bacterium | reverse complement strand
GGCATTGGAGAGGTTCATGCTGCGCGAGCCAGGACACATAGGCAAGCGCAGGATCTGCTCTGGCGGGAGCTGATCGAGGACTTCATCAGGTAGGCCGCGCGTCTCGGGGCCAAATACCAGCGCATCGGATTCGCAGAGCGCCACCTCGCTGGGGGCGCTGCGGCCTTTGGTGCTCAGGGCGAACCAGCGCCGAGGGGCCTGCGCACTGAGATAGGCCGCGAAGCTCGCGTGCTCGTGCACGGCCGCGTACTCACGATAATCAAGCCCAGCGCGGCGTAGTGCCTTGGTGTCCATCGAAAACCCCAGCGGATGGATCAGGTGTAGTGCAAAACCAGTATTCGCACACAAGCGAATGATGTTGCCGGTATTGGGGGGAATCTCCGGCTCGTAGAGCACAACGCTAGGTGAGGTCATCGCTACGCCTTGCCAAATGGTAAATAGTCACGAACATGAATCGGTGTCAGCCTGGGTGCTATGGATTTGATGCACCGGCCGCGCGCACGATGGATTGTGCTCGCTTTGTGCACCGCTGTAGTAGCGGCCTGCGCGGCACCTGAGCCTATTTTACCTAGCTGGGTGCCCGAGCGGGTACCCGTGACGTGGTTACCCAATACCGCGCCCGTGGCTAGAACCCCACCCACGCCTTCGGTTCCAGTCGTGCCACTGCCGCAGCGGGTCTCGCTGTCGATGCAGCGCGCACCTCTGGGGCAGGTTCTCCAGGCCCTAGCGCAGTCGATTGACATGGCGCTGGATGATCGCGTGATGAGCGATGCGCCAGTGAGCCTACAGGCCGAAGACCAGCCCCTAGACAGCGTGCTGCGACTGCTGGCAGAGCGTGTGCCCTTTCGGCACCGAGTCGAGTCGGGGGTGCTGATCATTGACGCCGACGTGGCGTACCTACACGCCTACCGCGTGCCCTATCTGGCCGTCGCGCGTAGCCTCAGCAGCCAGATGGCGCTGGCGACGCAGGTGGCGAGCCTTAGCACAGGGGTCAATACGGGCGGCGGCAACAATAACTCCAGCAGCCAAGTTAGCTCTAGCGCATCACTAGATTTGTGGAGCACTTTGGAAGCGGGTATAACGCTTATTCCCGATACCCAAGTCGTCGTGCAGCGCGAATCGGGTTTGGTACTGGTGAGCGCCACCCAGCGGCGACACCGACAAGTCGAGGCACTGCTACACACGCTGCGTGCGTCGATCCGGCAGCAAGTCATGCTGGAGGTGGCCGTGGTGGAAGTGGTGCTGGAGCAGGCCTGGCAGCGCGGGGTCGATTGGCGCCTCTTACTCGAAGGGGCGCAGTCGCTGAGCCTCAGCCAGGGCCAACAGGCAGGGGAGACGAGCGTCGATGCGTTGCCCAGCGCGGTATTGACGGGGCGCCTGAGCGGTAGTGATGGCAGCTTTGACTGGGCGCTGCGCATGCTCGATCGCTTTGGGCGGGTGCAGGTGCTGTCGCAGCCGCGCTTACGGGTAATGCAGCAGCAGCCCGCGCTGCTCAAGGTGGTGGATAACCGGGTCTATTTTACTGTCGATTTGGAGCGTCGCCTCAACGCAGAGGGCGAGGTCAGCGAAGAAGCCTACGAGACGCATATCCATACAGTACCAGTGGGGTTGATTATGCAAATCGTCCCCGCTATTGACGAAGACGGGCAGGTAATGTTGACGCTGCGCCCCACCGTTACTCGCATCTTGGGGTATCGCGAAGACCCCAACCCTCTGCTGCTGGGAAATAGCGCCGTAAGCAACCTGATTCCGGAGCTGCAAGTGCGCGAGCTAGAGACCGTTTTGCAGGTGCAAGACGGAGAGCTGGCGCTGATCGGCGGCTTGATCCAACAGTCCTACAATCAAGGCCGCGAGGGACTGCCGCAGTCCACATGGCTGCAAAGTCGCGAGCGCGGCAGCCAGCGCAGCGAGTTGTGGATATTACTGCGCGCGACCCGTATAGGCAGCCCCGGATGAACCGGCGTCGTCTTACACGCTGGTGGCGCTGGCGACGTCTGGCCGTTTTGCTCGCTCTGGGAGCCGTGTCGGCAGTGCTGGCGGCCGCGCCGAGCATGACTTGGGCATGGGTGCTGTGGTCGCGCATCGGAGCGATGGCATGAGGACGCGCTTTGGAGAATGCGCCCTCGCCATGCAGCGCATCGACGCCGAGCAGTTGAGCGAAGCCTTGGACGGTGCGCAACGAGAACAGCAGCGCCTAGGGCAGTGGCTACAACAACAGGGCTATCTGACAGGGGCAGACGTGCGCGACATCTTGGCGGAGCAGTTTCAGCTCCCGACGCTGGATCAAATCGCGCTCGATACCCTGGAGCGCACGGCGCTGACGCTGTCGGGACCGTGGTGGGCGTTGGGGTGGGAATTAGGGCGCCCGAGTGCGCAGTTGTACGTCGCCAGTGCTGACCCGATGGACTTGCCCGGCTGGGACCGCGCCCGTGCTGTGGCGCGCACCGAACAGGCCGATGCGCAGGTGATGCTATGTGTCGCTAGTCAGGCCGAGTTGGGGGCCTTGCGCGCCGAACCACTGGCGGCACTGAGCGATGAGGAGATTGTGGCGCAGACGCAGCAATGCCTCGTTGATGCGGTACGCCAAGGCGCCAGTGATGTGCATTTGCAGCCCGAGTCCGATGCCCTGCGGGTGCGCTTTCGGGTGGATGGGGTCTTGCGTAGCTATGCGCGTTTTGCTTATCCACTCGGGCAGCGCTTTCTTGATGCAACCCGTTTGCATATGGGGCTGGACATCGGTCGAGGTAGCGCACCGCAAGATGCCCGCACCCAAATTCACGTCGATCAGCGCGATATCGACTGTCGCGTGGCGCAGATGCCCACGCACTCTGGCGATGCGATTGTGCTGCGCTTGTTCGACCGCGAGCGGGCAGATTTGCGGCTCGGTGATTTGGGTCTGAGCGCTGCGGCGCAGGCATTGCTGGCGCCACTGGCCGAGTCTCCCTCGGGGCTGGTGCTGTTTTTGGGGCCTACCGGCAGTGGTAAAACCACTACGCTGTATGCCTTGTTGGCGCATATGGACCGAGAGCAGCGCTGCATTGTCACGCTCGAAGATCCGGTGGAATATCGCTTGCCAGGCGCGCGTCAGACTTCCTTGGAGCGCATCCAGGGCGTAGGCTTTGCCGATGGTCTGCGGGCGCTGTTGCGCCAAGACCCCGATGTGATGCTCATTGGCGAGATTCGCGATGCTGACACGGCCAGCGTGGCCGTGCAGGCCGCGCTGAC
>CAKZUS010000064.1 GCA_937921805.1 uncultured Granulosicoccaceae bacterium | reverse complement strand
AGGTGGCGGTAGTGGCTCATCGTACTTCTCCTTTGAGAGTGGTTTTAGCAGCGATGACCTTACCCCATTTCACTCACTTATAGGGCTTTGGGGCCTTGTTGCACTTTCGAGTTGAATACGGGAAATTCTTTCCACCGATATCTCCCGTCATTGGATTACATACTACAATCTCGCTCATCCAAGTGCGATATCGTCGAAGACACAGATGTCACGCTTGAGCTACTCAAACAAGAAACTCTTACTGGATTATCTTCTCGTCCAGAAACTATCGCAAAAAATAACGACGGCATAATCAAAACCTCCCTCTCGAACGAGAGGGAGATGCGAAAAACACTACAGACGAAAAGCCTCTGCTGACGCCGTGAGAGATTTGTCCTAAGAGAACAGCACTCCGCCATTAATATCGAAGTTGCCACCAGTGATATACGCCGCTTCATCAGAGGCGAGATAGGTGACAAGATTCGCCACGTCAATAGGAGCGCCTTCGCGCTTCAGTGGGGCGATTCCGGCGACGTGTTGGCGGACTTCGGGTTTGGTGAAGACGTTGTGGAAATCGGTGTCGATCATGCCGGGGCAGACGGAATTCACGCGGATATTTGGCCCCAGCTCTTTGGCCAGGCCGCGCGTAAAGGTCATCACAGCGCCTTTCGAAGCCGCGTAAGGCAAAGAGCCAGGGCCGCCTCCGTCTCGGCCTGCTTGGCTAGCAAGACCGACAATCGCGCCGCCATTGGACATGTGTTCGGTCACGGCTTTGACAGCCAAAAAGAACGAGGTGGTGTTGAGGTTCATGACGGTGTGCCAATGCGCTTCGTCCATTTCCGCGATGGTTTTGCGCGCGACAAGGCCGCCGGTGACATGGACGAGCACATCGAGCGTATCGCTCAGCTCTTCACGCGCCCGCGCGACCAAGGCCGCCACATCGGCCGATTGGGTCATATCACCCTGCAGAGCAAAGGCTTGTCCGCCGTTGGCGATAATCTCGCGCACTGCGCTGTCGGCGCCTTCGCTAGAGCGGTGGTAATTAATGGCGACTTTCGCGCCCTCTTCGGCGAGTCGTAGTGCGCAAGCACGGCCAATATCGCGACCGCCCCCGGTGACAATCGCTGTTTTTCCTGCAAATTTCATATGACTGCGTCCTAGATTTTCAATAATTTGAGAGAGATGACGGGCTAGGTCGTGGCGGCAAAAGACTTGGGCACAACGACCTTGAATGAGCGCTCTTGCGCATCCGTGAAATACAGGTCGCAGTCATAGCCCTGGTCATCGAGAAAGTGAAACACGCGCTTGGGAGACGCCACGGGATAGGGCACCAGCAGCACAGCAATCCGATGATCTGTTGCGGCGGGAAAGTGCGCACTCAAATGCGAACTCACCGGTAGGCCTTCGTAGTCTTTCGGGTCCACATCGGCAAACCCGGTAGTTTGGCTCAGTGTCGCAGCACCGGCTTCAGACCAGAGGACCTTGCCGTAGAATCCCGCTTTGGTGCCGGTATAGCGAAACGTGTTGCTGCCTAGTTCCATCGGCGTATGGGTGTGCAGGAGCCAATCAATGGTGACCGGCTCGTGCGCACTCACTGTGTCGACGATGACAAAGTATTCACCGTGTACGCAGTACACATCGCGCTGCGCCAAACGCACTTGCGGGGTGAGACTTTGATAGGCCGCCGTCGCGTCGCCGCGAATAAAAATATGGTCTTCGTGCTCAGACGCCTCAATGATCTGCCCGCAAGAGGACAGCGCTTGGGCTTTGTCTTTGCCCGCATACTGCCCATTGCCGTTGATCAGGAGCGCATTTTTTGATCGGGTTTGTCGGCGCCACTTTTGATGCATGGAGCTGTTAAACGCCACGTAGTGCCCCGATTGAATGGCCAGATCTTCGCCAAACGCCGCGAGACAAAACGCGTTTTGATCGCCGTGGCTGTGGCTGACCGAGCCGTATTGGCTCGACTTCATCACGAACTGAATATGGCGCTGCGGGTCGTCCATGTGAACTTGGATCGCAGCCCAGCCGACGCCTTTGAAGTACTTCAGTTGCTCTTGCGGGGGTTGGGCTTCGACGGCTTCGAAGTCATGGCGATATACCATGTCGTCGAAGTTCAAATCCCACCAGCCGTAGTTATAAAACGCTCCCTCGGTGCCGGGGTCGTTGCGCAGTAGCTCCTCGAAGTACCACTGGTACGCGCCGTTGCCGGTCACGCCTGCAAACTGGCGTAAGTTGTAGCCAACTTTCAGCCCTGGTAGGTCGCCCATGGTGGCGTCATCACCAAACGTCGCGCGGCGGGTGTCGGGGGCTTTGGTGTAGAGCGCAAAGTCGCCCGTGTTTTGGAAAAACGGACGCTGATACAGATCAATGCCAGTGTAAGCGCGCAGTAGATTGGCCGCATCAATCAGATACGCCATCCCCGTCATCCAGTAGTGCGGTCCCTCGGCCCAGCCGCCTTCGGCATCGCCCCAGGGGCTGTAGAGCGTAAACAAAAATTCGACCGAGTAGTGCAGCCACTCTTCGGCCTCCTCTTCCTCGCCCAACATGGCAATGCACGCGGGCACCAGCACCGCCGACACCGACCGCACCGCGTGGCTGTCATAGGGAAAGACATGGATGGAGGCATTTTTAATGGCGTGATCAGCCACTTGTCGCGTGCGGGCTAAGAGCGCGGCGCGCACGGTTTGGCGCTCGTCTTCGCTGAGCTGCGCATGCAGCCAGTCGTAACCCCAGGCTAAGGCGAGATTAACGCGAAAGGCCCATTCGTCGGTATAAGCGCGCGAGGTCGTGCCATCGGGATCCCAGCTCGCGGCCTCTAGCAACCATGCTTTGGCGGTCTCTAGGTGCTCAGTATTCTCCAGCACTTGACCGGCCACAGCCAGATGGCGAATCGCATAAATCAGCTCTTGGCAGTCGATATAGGTCTGCCGCCAGATTGGGGCAACGCGGGTGTTGTTGGGATAC
>CAKZUS010000063.1 GCA_937921805.1 uncultured Granulosicoccaceae bacterium | reverse complement strand
GGTGTACTGCGAGCGCACGCGCTCAAGCTCATCGGCGACCAAGCTACTAGCGTGCTCCCAGTCTATTTCCACAAAGCGCTCGCGGCCCCTGCCCTGGCGGTGCTTTGATGTAGGAGCGCTGGAGCCGGGACCATGCTGGAGGTAGCCCCCGCGCACCATGGGCGCACGAATACGCAGCGGTCCCTGCAATGTGTCGAGTAGCCCCTGTGCAATGGGGGAGGGGGCCGGGTCTTGCGCAAACGGATGCAAGCCGACCAGCTTGCCATCGTGCACCTGGGCGTGGTGTGTGCCCCAGTGCTGACTAGTGAGAGGGTCGGGCATGTTCAGGGTTACTCTCTTGTGGGGCGCACTAGAGGGCAGATGCCCTCATGGCATCGAGAAGGCTCAGGCGCAATTGCTTGGCAATAGGACCAACCGTGCCATCGCCGACGTTTACCCCATCAATGCTGATCACGGGGTAGAGGACGGTGGTGGAGCTGGTGATAAAAGCCTCTTGTGCATCTTGGGCTTCCTCGACGCTAAAGGCGCGTTCGATGACGTGCAACTGCGCCGTCGCTGCGCAACGAGCGAGTGCCGCGCGGGTGACGCCAGCGAGAATGTCACGCGAGATCTGGCGGGTGATTAACTGCCCATCGCGCACAATCCAGGCATTGTTTGATGTGCCTTCAGTGACCAAGCTGTCTTCCACCATCCAGGCATCATCGGCGCCAGCGTTGCGGGCCTGCATCTTGCCCAAACTGGGTGCCAGTAATTGGGTGGTCTTGATGTCGCGGCGCTTCCAGCGGATATCCTCAACCGTGATGACCCGCATACCGCGTTCTGCGACGGGGCTGTGCACCAGCGAAGCGGATTGAGTAAACAGGACTAAGCTCGCCTGCATATCGTCTGAATAAGCAAAATCGCGCTCGGCAATGCCACGGCTGATCTGCATATAAATGCGGCCCTCTTGGAGCTGATTGCGCTCGATGAGCTGACGATGGATGTCTAGCAGGGTCGCATCATCGGCGGGCGCCTTGATGCCGACTTCGCCCAAAGAGCGCGCGAGCCGGCGCGTGTGGGCGTCGAAGTCCAGGAGCTTGCCGTCGAGCACTGCCGTGACCTCATAGACGGCGTCACCCATGAGAAATCCCCGATCAAAAATCGAGACCGTGGCCTGATCTTCCGCGACATATTGACCATTGACGTATACCGTTCGCATGCTATCCCCACAGTTCGGCGTGCGGTGGATGCACGCAATATTGATTGTCGTAATGCAGCGCAGGGCTGCGGTCTTGTGCCATCCATAGCGGGCCGTCGAGATCGACGTATTGGGCGCCCTCGCACAGCAAGGTTGCCGGCGCCATGGACAGAGAACTGGCCATCATGCAGCCGATCATCAGGCCAAACCCCTGTGCTTGTGCCTGTGTGTGCAGCGCCAGGGCCTCGCTTAAGCCGCCGGTCTTGTCGAGCTTGATGTTCACGTAGTCATAGCACCCTTGTAGGCGCTCTAAGTCGTCGCTGGTGTGGCAGGACTCGTCGGCGCACAGGGCAATCGGGCGGGCCTCGTGCAGGAGCATCGCATCGTCATCGGCCGGTAGCGGCTGCTCTATCAGCGCCACGCCCAGCTCGACCAGTGCCGGGACCATGGCGCGGTACTGCGCGATATCCCAGGCTTCGTTGGCGTCGATGATCAAAGTGCTGCGAGGCGCTCCCGAGCGCACGGCGCGCAAGCACGCCAGATCATCATCGGCCCCGAGTTTGACTTTGAGCACGGGGCGTTGGGCGTGTGTACGCGCGCTGCGGGCCATGGCCTCGGGGGTGTCGAGAGAGAGCGTATAAGCGGTGACGGCGGGCGTGGGCGCGGGGCGATCGAGTAGTTCCCACACGCGCTTGCCAGCACTCTTAGCACGCCAATCCCACTGCGCGCAGTCCAGCGCATTGCGCGCCGCGCCAGGGGGAAGCGCGCTCGGGGACGACGCGGATTCGATTTGGGCGATCACCGACTCGAAGCTCTCACCATAGCGGACGTAGGGCAAGCACTCGCCCTGACCACAGACACCCTCTTGATGCCATTCGACTCTCAGCACCTGCGCCTCGGTGCGGGCGCCTCGGGCGATGCGAAATGCACCCTGAAGCGGGAAAGACTCGCGAAAAATCCGACTCTTCATAAATCGCGCAGTGCCTGCGCTAAGCGCATTGCGCCATCGCGATACGGGTCGACAGCGGGCAACTGCATGCGTTGCCCTAGCTCCTGAAGGTAGTCGCGCGCCTCGTCTGGCGTCATCGCAGCGGTATTGACCGCCACGCCGATGACTTGGCAGTCAGGGTTGACGCGCTGCGCACAGCGCAAAGCTAAGTCGCGTAGCTCCTCGAGACTGGGCAAAGCGTAGTGCGGCAGTCCACGCATATGTTGACGCTGCGGCTCGTGGCACAAAATCAGCGCGTCGGGCTGCGAGCCGTGAATCAGCGCCAGGGTTACGCCAGAGAAAGAAGGGTGAAACAAGCTCCCCTGACCCTCGACGATATCCCAGTGCGCCGCGTCATTGGCAGGCGTAATGGTCTCGACGGCGCCCGCCATAAAGTCGGCCACGATGGCATCTAGCGGCACGCCCGTACCGGCGATAAAGATGCCTGTCTGACCCGTGGCGCGAAAGCTGGCGGCGATATCAAGCTCGTGTAGGGACTTTTCGAGAGCCAGCGCGGTGTACATTTTGCCAACGGAACAGTCGGTCCCGACGGCAAGGCAGCGCTTGCCCGTGCGCTTGGCGCCGTTGCCGATAGGAAACGAGCCTTGGGGCGCACGCAAGTCCCATAGTTGTCCGCCGTGGCGCGCAGCAGCGGCGACGAGGCGCGGCTGATCGCTGAGGCGATCGTGCAGGCCGCTGGCGATGTTATAGCCCGCCTCTAGGGCTGTCTCAAGGGCATCCAGCCAGCTTTCTGAGATGATGCCGCCCCGGTTGGCGACCCCAATGGCAATGGTCTTGGCGCCCCGTGCGCGCGCCGCCTGCGGGCTGAGTTCTTCGAGTCCCAAGTCAATGCGGCACTGGTCGAGCCGCCACTGCCCTATGCACTGCTCGGGCCGCCAGTCTCTCAGCCCAATGGCGACCTTGGCAGCGAGTAAGTCGGGGGCATCCCCGAGAAATAAAAGATAAGGGGCCATAGGGTCATTCCGCAATAACAGAGTTCGCCGCATCATACCATTGGCCGCCGAAGAATCGCTGGTCGCAGATCGGCGCAGTGGGTCTCGTACTTTTTTGCAGGAAATTGGTACTTTTTATGTGCGTAATTGGTACTATGGCAGGCAGAAACAGCGATCAAGGAGAGCGGTAGTGGACAAGCGGGTCCTGCACGGATTAGCTAATCGCGCGTTTACTGTGCATTACCAGCCTGTTGTGTTTTGTCATAACCACTCCATCTTTGAAGTCGAAGCCTTGGTACGCTGGCATCACGACGGCTCAGTGCTGTACCCAGGGCAGTTTGTCCAGGCCTTGGAAAGTGGCGAGGTGGGCGAGCGTCTTGGCGAGCAGGTGCTCGCTCGGGCGGTAGAACATATTTTACGCGGTGACCTTCAACGTTGCGCTGTCGCGGTGAATATTGCTGCGGTGCAGTTCCAGTCGCCGTACTTCCTGCGCATGTTAGAGCGCTTGAGCGCGGAGCTGGGGCCGCTGGTTCAGCAGCTGCATCTAGAAGTACCAGAGTGGGTGCTATTACAAGATCTACGCTATAGCGAACAGCGTATCCAAGCTTGGCGCAATCTGGGAGTCAAAGTCACGCTGGATGACTTTGGTAGCAGTCATGTCAACGTCAGTGTTCTCGATAGCTTTGAGGTGGACTGCGTCAAGATTGACCGCACCCATACGCGCTACGTCGAGCAAAGTGTGGCCGATATTGATTTTGTGCGCGCGGTTACCAGCGCTGCGCAAAGCCGCTCACTGCGCGTGGTGGCCAAGGGTGTGGAAGGGTCCGGACAGTCCGCCATGCTCTGCGACTTGGGCTGTCATGCGTTGCAGGGCTATTACTTCTACCCACCGTTACCGTTCACTGCGTTGCAAAGCGTGTTAGATGGGCGGAGCAATGTCGTGAGCTTTCCCCAGAAGTCCGAGAAAAAGCGCGAGCAGAAGCCGGAGTAGACGCGTAAACTCAGGCGTTTTTGCGGGAT
>CAKZUS010000062.1 GCA_937921805.1 uncultured Granulosicoccaceae bacterium | reverse complement strand
AGAACCCCAGGGCCAACTTGGCAAAGAATTTACGTGTGAGCGCGCGGCGTTTGTCGTCGCGCCAAGGCAGTAAATTCACTTGCAAGCTCATTGTTGTAGCGCTCGCATCGCTAGGCCTGCAGCGACTAGCAGCGCTGGTCCGTCTTCGAGAATGTCACTGGCGCGAATCCTCGGGTGCAGCATCAATGTATCCAAAGGATTAAATCGTTGTACTGGGGTCTTGATCAATTGCATGACGACCTCAGCGATACCCACAATGTTGGCGCATCCGCCGGCGAGCAAAATACGCTCTGGCTCGGGGCCGTCGGTGGTGTTGCGATAAATCTCTAGAAACCGACGAATGCTTTGCGCCAAAGTGTGCTGAAACGGCTGCAATACTTCGTCAAAATAATTCTCTGGAAGGCTGTGACTGCGCTTGGCATTGCCGGCCTCCTCGTAGGGCAGGCCGAAGTGGCGCATGATTTCTTCGGTGAGCTGCCTGCCGCCGAAGCCATGCTCTCGGTGATAGCACAGCTCTCCTGCTTGCGCGATAGTGATGTGGGTGAGGCTCGCTCCAATATCGACGATCGCCACGCATTGCTGGTGTGCTTCTTGCGCCAGGGCTAATGCCCCAATTGCCGCAAAAGACTCTACATCGACAATTTTGGGTTGCAGCCCCGCTTCGGAAATCATCTCGCAGCGGTTGTCGACTTGCTCTTGGTGGGCGGCCACGACTGTGACGTCGACATAGCCCAGGCGCTGAGAGCTGGGGCCTTGGATGGCAAAATCTAGGGCGGTATCCGAGGAGAGGTGAGGCAGGTAATCATCGCTTTGCTCGCGCAGCTGCTCCTCGATCTCGAACTCATTGAGATGAGCGGGCATTTGGACCAGGGTCTTTACGACATTTGTCCCGGGAATAGCAATGATCGCCTCGCGGGCTTTACTCGCAGTGCGGCGCTGGCAGCGACGAATGGACTCCACAATCGAGGGAAGATCTTTGACTGCGCGCTCACTTAGTGCCTCAGGGGGTAGTGGCTCCACGCCATAATGGGTAACATATAAGCCTTTGCGCTGTTGCTGTAGCTCAAGCCATTTCACTGCATTGGCGCTGATGTCGATGGCTGCAATACTTGGCTTGGTAAAGCGGATGTCCAGAGTGTGCTCCGTATGGCCAATAATCGAGAGGGCCTTAGCTCCTACAACGGCATGGAAACGTGCTTTCTTAAGCGGCTATACCAGTGAGCTGAGGCATGATTTATGAAGGGGTTTGCGCTTCGCTAATGCGTGCCACAGAAAGTGGCCGTATTAGTCACTTCGGCGATGCAATAATGGTTGTTGTTGATATGAGGCGCATTCGTATCGAGGCATCGAGAAGGTGCTTCGCATTTAGTCCGAGTAACCAGACAAGAACATGACAGATACTGCAGCAACCTCCTCCGCGGACCTAGCCGGAGCTGTGCCAACACGACGTGGCATGCATTGGTTTTGGAAGCTTTTTTGGTTTCTTTTCTTGCTGGGGAGTGCAGTGGCGGCAGGAGCCTCTGCATGGGTGTGGTACAAGGTAGTGCCCACGCTTCCAGACATTGAAGACCTGCGCACCGTCAAGCTCGAAGAGCCGCTGCGCATATTTAGTCAAAATGATGAGCTGCTGGGAGCCTATGGAATCAAGCGCCGAATACCCAAGCGCTTTGATGAATTCCCCCAGACGCTGATTGACGCGGTGCTCGCCACCGAAGACCAACGCTTTTTCAGTCACTACGGCGTAGACCCCAAAGGGATCGCGCGTGCGGTGGTTGGCAAACTCATGGGGCGCAATGCCGGAGGCGGCAGTACCGTCACGATGCAGGTGGCGCGCAACTTCTTTCTGAGCCGCGAACAGACGTACAAGCGAAAATTTGACGAGATTTTACTGTCGCTGAAAATCGAGATGGAACTCGAAAAAGAAGAGATCATGGAGTTGTATCTCAATAAAATCTTTATGGGCCACCGCGCTTATGGCGCAGCGGCAGCAGCGCAGGTGTACTACGGCAAGTCACTAGATGAACTTACTTTGGCAGAGACTGCCATGCTCGCCGGGATTCCTCAGGCCCCCGGCACGAATAACCCCATTACCAACCCTAGCGCCGCTAAAAAACGTCGCAATCACGTACTGCGGCGGATGCAAACGGTTGGCAAAATCACCCCTGAGCAATACGAGCAGGCCAAAGAGACTTACCTGACGGCTCGCAAGCACCAAGTCACGCTCGATCTCGATGCCGCGTATGTCGGAGACATGGTGTATCAGGAGATTCTGCAGCGCTTTGGCAAATCCGTGATCCAAAGCGGGCGACGTGTCTATACGAGCATTGATCCGACTTTACAGCGTGCCGCCAATCGTGCCGTACGCAACGGTCTGTTGGGCTATGAGCGCCGTCACGGCTATGTCGGTCCCTTACAAACGCTGAGCGCCGAGCAGCTCAGTGATAGTGCTTTTGTTGTAGAAGTTCTTGAAACCACACCGCGCTATGGCGACCTGGAGCCTGCGGTCGTGACGGCGAGCACTGAGTCCGCTGCAGCCGTGGCGCTGCGCGGTGGTCAGACGGCTGAACTCAGCCTTGAGGCCGTGCAATG
>CAKZUS010000061.1 GCA_937921805.1 uncultured Granulosicoccaceae bacterium | reverse complement strand
GTCACGATTGCCTTTGACGAGCGGGCGGGCGGGGCTATTGATCCGTTGGAACAAGAGGCACGCATGCGCCAAATTGTGCTCCAGCGCGACTATATCGAGCAGCTGATTGCAGAGCAAAATCTCGCCCCACTCGCTCTTGATGCCAAAGCCCAAGAGCGTGCGTACTCTCAAATGGTCGCCAGCACCAGTGTTAGCGCACTGCAAGGGCGGCTCTTAGTGATCTCGCACCGCAACCCCGATCCTGATGTCGCTTTTCGCGTAGCCTCGGCGCTGGGGGATCACATCGTCAATACACTGGTCGTGACCCAAACCCAAGTGCGCCGTGACGCATTGAGCTTTCTCGATCAACAGGTCACGCGCTATAGCGAAAGCCTGGCGTCCTTGGAGCGAGAGCTGGGCGCACTCGGGGCCGATCCACAGAATTTCGAAACCCCCGAGGAGCGCAATCAACGCCTGCGCAGAGAGCGGGCAGCTTTGTCTGATATCGAAGAGCGACTGGGGGCTGCTGTTCGCCGTCTGGATGTAATCTCTGGGCAGATAGACCGTGAGCCGGTGCGTATTGCGCTAGACGATGGGGTCAGCATCGATCCGATGATTGTCGAAGAACTGGCCCAGTTGGAAAGCCTGTTGAGCGTCTATACCGACATTCATCCCGAAGTCGTGCGCAAGCGTGAGCGTATCCGTGAGCTGCGAGAAGGCACACCAGAGCAGACGCCCCGATTTGAAATCAATCGCGTGCACGAACGCCTGCGCGAAGAGAGCGTTAGCATTGCTGCTGAAATCGCGGGGCTACGTGAGAGGCGCTTGTCGACGATGCGGCGCCTGGGAGCATTAGAGCGCGATGCGTCGGGACAACAGGTGGATGCGCAGCGTTTTATCGCCGCGCAGCGAGAATACGCCCTGACCCGCGGGGTCTATGATGATCTGGTGCGCCAGCGCGAGGCGGCTCTGGTGGCCTTAGATATGGAGCGCACCCAAAGCGCCGCCGCTGTGCGTATTCAGCAACGAGCGAGACGCCCCAAAATCGCCACTGGCCCGCGCTTTTCGCTGCTTATCGTATTGAGTGCCTTTGCGGCAGGGGCGAGTGCCTTGGGGGTGGCGTTTCTGCGCACCCAGCTCAGCACCAGAGTACGCTCTGCGCAAGACTTGCGCGCCCTAGGACTGCCAGTGCTAGGGACGGTCCCGAGCGCGAGTGGCTCGGATGACTCGCTGGCGACAGTCGCCGGAGCGCTGTTGCTGTTATTCACTGCCAGCGCCTTTGGTGTCGCTATCTGGTGGCGCTTATCGAGCGTTGCGGCATGAGCAACAGCGTGAATAAAGCCGGAGTCATGACGCTATGAATCCACTGTCGTCGCGCCTGAGCCGGGCCATTGAACAGCCTCATCGCAATATCGACCAAATGGTCGAGATGCAAGCTTGGACGCGTAGCCAGTTGCGTCGACACCGCTTTGTGACGCCACATTCTGCTATCCGCGCCGAGGTCGAGGCCTTTCGGCGCCTGCGCGTGGAGATTGCCAGCCGCGTCGGCAGTGGCAGCTGCTTACTGCAAATCGCTTCACCCTTAGGTGGCTCGGGTTGCTCGTATGTCGCCCAGAATCTAGCTGCTTCGTTTGCGCTGGACTCTCAGCGCACTGCTTTGCTGATAGATGGACATCTTGCCCGCCCTGCGTTTGATCCGGTGCGATGGGGGCTAAGCCTGCAGCCCTTACCAGGGCTGGTCGAACTGCTCGATGGCGCGCAGCGTTCTGTCTCGGAGGTGATTGTCCCGACGGGCATTCCGCGCTTGCGCTTGGTTCCAGCGGGCCGCACGGAAACGAGTCGGGTGGAGTACTTTGGCTCGCCGCTGATGCCGCGGGCTTTTATGGAAATGAAGCGCCGCTATCGTGACCGGGCCGTGATCATTGATAGCCCCCCCATACATGAGTCGGCTGATGGGCAGATTTTAAGCCAGCTGGTCGATGCGGTGGTGTTGGTCGTGCCGGAGTTTAAGTGTCCGCGTTCGCTACTCGCCGAAGTGGTGGCGCGCATTGATCCTGCCAAATTTATCGGCTGTGTTTTCAACCGCCTTCCTTGAGCGCTATTGGATGTGGGGCATCGCGGCAGGGTATTGCACTGCGCGATGGGCTCCTCTCTTTGAGCCAGTTCTGCTTGGGCTGATTGTAGCGAGCTTAGTGTGGCGTTGGCGAGGGTCGAGTTTTGCTCTAGACCTGATCTGCCTGGCGATACTGATTGTGCCGCTGCGGGCGCAAATGCCGCTGGCGATTATTCCGGGAGTGAATGTCACCAATATTCTGCTCTTTGCAGCGCTTGCTGCCTTGTTTCACCCCGCCACGCCTGCTCGCCGAGGCGTCGCGGTTGAATGGTTTGTCTGTGCCATGCTGCCAATGATTGGCCTTGGCCTGTGGCGATATGTCGAACATGGGGCCTTTGGGATCGATTTTATTCGTCCCATGGTCGATCTAGCGCTGACGTTTTCCCTACTGAGCCTGTGCGTGCGCGTGGCCGAAGCTGGGACGCAGCGGATTTTGTATACGATGGCCTTGCTGCTGTCGGTATATTTCATTCTCGCTGTGATCGATCTCTATGAGCACGACTGGTTGGAGGGGCGATTTAATGGACCGCACAATCAGTCGAACCAATTGGGTACTTTCAGCGGCAGCATGGTTGTCATTAGTGCGGTAGCGAGCCTCTATAGCCGCAGTTGGCGCACGGGCGCGCTTGCGGCGCTTGCGCTGCTGGGTTGCTTGCTGCTCTTGCTCGCTTCAGGCTCGCGAGGCGGCTTGCTCGCTGCAGCTGTTGGGGTGTCTGTCGTGGCTTTGGCGCGTCCCGCTCGTAGTGCTTTGGCAGGAGCTTTTGTGATTGCGGTGCTCGCGCTTGCCTTGAGCAGCGGGGTGTTTGATCATTTTGTGCAGCGCGTTACGCAGACGGGGGGAGCGATGGTCGGCGGCATCCATCCGACGCTAGAGCCTAGCGCGCGCGATAGACTGATATTGTGGGATGCGGGCTTTCGCCTGTTTATTGAATCGCCGATTTTTGGGCAGGGCTGGCAAGTCTTCTCGCTGCTCTCCCCGCAATACACGAGTGTGCCGGTCCCGGTTACCGATCCCCATAGCATCTATGTGTTCACTTTGGCGAATGGGGGGCTGATCGCCAGCGCCGCACTTCTGACGGTATTTATCGGCATCATTGGCCTGAGTGCGCGCGCGATTGTCGATGCCAGTGTCCTACGTCGAGCGATAGGCTGGGCGGCCTTAGGTTTGCTTGCGCAACAGGCGACAAGCAGCATCTTTGGGACGTATCTCAATAACATTACCAACTCGATGCTCGCGATAATGTTTTGGGCATTAGTCGCCGCGACGCCTCGTGCGCCATGGCAACCGGGGGGGGTAGAAGCCCAAGCGAGGCAGGATCAGGCTCATCAGCATGCTCGTAACCGTGTGCGCAAACGACTGCTAGGAGGTCGATAATGTGCGGAATCGCTGGTTTGTGGACCCCTGTAGGGGCCTGTAATCATCGCCTTGTCGCCGCACGCACAGCGCTGCATCGGCGTGGTCCTGACGCCTGGGGCATCGAGACCGTGCACCAGCTTGGTCTAGTGCACACACGTTTGGCCGTGGTCGGCCTCGGAGAGGAGGGCGCGCAGCCTATGCTGCGTGGCCAGTGCGCGCTGGTGTTCAATGGCGAGATCTACAAC
>CAKZUS010000060.1 GCA_937921805.1 uncultured Granulosicoccaceae bacterium | reverse complement strand
AGCAGCCACGCCCGCCCTATCGACTTACGAGTTGTTGCAGCCAGTGATACCAATCTCGCGCAGCGGGTCGCCGACGGGGCGTTTCGGGAAGATCTTTTTTACCGCCTACGAGTGATCGAAATCTCTCTCCCCGCTCTGCGAGAGCGCGGCGATGACGTACAGGCGCTGGCTGAGCATTTTCTGCAGCGCATCGGCGAGCAGCACCGACTTGGCCCGTATACTTTTGACGAGGACGCCCTGAAGGCGATTCGCACCCACCCATGGCCGGGCAATGTGCGCGAGCTGCACAACGCCATCGAGCGGGCCGTCATCCTCAGCGATGCCTCGTGCATTGCGGCGGAGCAGCTCGGCATATTGCCGGGGCGCAGTAAATCAGGGCAACACACTTTCGAGCTAAATCTCGACGAGTACTTCCGCCAGTTTGTTTTGACCCACCAAGGCCAAATGACCGAGACGGATCTAGCCGAGCGTCTGGGCCTGAGCCGCAAAGCTTTGTGGGAACGTCGCCAAAGAATGAATATCCCCAGAGCCGGTGTTTAGCAGTACCCGTGTTGAAACCGTGCCTATCGACTAGGCGTGTAAAAACGTAACAAACTGCCGCCCAATTCTGCGCTGATTTTTTTCATATCTTTGGTAATCATTTGATTGTCAAAGGGTTTGTTTTTTTCCCAGCACTGCCGCACACTAAGCGCTGCGTCATGATATGGAAAAGCAGAATGTCTACAGTCTACCCCGTCCTCGCCGATGCCCCCACTCACATCGACGCGGCGCGTTACGAGAGCATGTACCAGCGCTCGCTGCACGACGCCGATGCGTTTTGGGCGGAGCAAGCGAACGAGTTTCTCGACTGGGATCAAACCTGGACGCGGGTGCAGGACTCTGACTTCCACAAGGCACACATTCGCTGGTTTGAGGGCGCCAAGCTCAATGTCTCAGTCAACTGCTTAGACCGACACTTGGCAACGCGTGGCGATCAAACCGCCATCATCTGGGAAGGCGATGAGCCAGACCAAGACCGCCACATCAGCTACCGCGAGCTACACGCCCAAGTCTGCCGTTTTGCCAATGGCTTGCGCGAACTCGGCGTGCAGAAAGGCGACCGCGTGTGCCTCTATATGCCCATGGTGCCCGAGGCGGCTGTGGCGATGCTCGCCTGCACCCGCATTGGCGCCGTACACAGCATTGTCTTTGGCGGGTTCTCCCCCGATGCGCTGCGCGATCGCATCGCCGACTCCGAGTGCAGCATCGTCATTACTGCCGATGAAGGCGTACGGGCGGGTAAATGCGTACCGCTCAAAGTCAATGCCGATATCGCCTGCGAAGGTCTGGCCTGCGTGCGCCACATCGTCACCGTGCGCCGCACTGGCGGCGACATCGCCTGGCAGGCCCCGCGCGACGTGTGGTACCACGAACTGTGCGAACGTCAGAGCGAAACATGCGAGCCAGAGAGCATGGACGCCGAAGACCCTCTATTCATCCTGTATACCTCGGGGTCTACCGGCAAACCCAAAGGCGTACTGCACAGCACGGCGGGCTATTTGCTCTTTGCCGCCATGACGCACAAATACACTTTTGACTACCAAGACGGCGAGGTCTACTGGTGTACCGCCGACGTCGGTTGGGTCACGGGACACTCGTATATTGTCTACGGTCCTTTGGCTAACGGCGCGATTACCTTAATGTTCGAAGGCGTGCCGACCTACCCCGACGCGGGGCGCTTTTGGCAAGTCTGCGATAAGCATCAAGTCAATATTTTCTACACCGCCCCCACGGCCCTGCGCGCGCTGATGGGCCTGGGCGACGAGCTAGTGACGCGGGCTTCTCGCTCAAGTCTGCGCCTGCTGGGCACCGTGGGAGAGCCGATCAATCCCGAAGCCTGGGAGTGGTACCACCGCATCGTGGGCGACTCGCGCTGCCCTATCGTCGATACTTGGTGGCAGACAGAAACAGGCGGACACCTCATTACACCATTGCCTGGCGCGACGGCGCTCAAACCCGGTTCTGCAACCACGCCCTTCTTTGGCGTTGAGCCAGCACTACTAGACGAAAACGGCAAAGAAATTGACGGCTCCGGCTCTGGCGTTTTGGCTATCAAACGCGCTTGGCCAGGCCAAATGCGCAGCGTCTACGGCGATCATCAGCGCTTTTATGACACCTACTTCCAGATGTACCCAGGCTATTACTTCACTGGCGACGGAGCAACGCGCGACGAAGACGGCTATTACTGGATCACGGGGCGAGTCGATGATGTGCTCAATGTCTCGGGTCACCGCATGGGTACTGCCGAGATCGAATCGGCACTGGTGCTACACCCCGCTGTGGCCGAGGCCGCGGTCGTGGGCTACCCCCATGACATCAAAGGCCAAGGCATTTACTGCTACGTCATGCTCATGAGCGGCACGCAAGACAGCGACGAGCTGCGTAAAGCCCTCGTCGCGCATGTGCGCAAAGAAATCGGCCCCATTGCCTCCCCCGACAAGCTGCAATTTGCCCCAGGTCTACCCAAGACGCGCTCGGGCAAAATCATGCGCCGTATATTGCGCAAAATCGCCGAAGGCGAGATCAGCAGCCTGGGCGACACCTCGACACTCGCTGATCCCTCAGTGGTTGATAATTTGATTGCGCATCGCCTCTAGCTATTGCCAACCTGCCGCTTTGCAAGCTGCTCAGCGGCTAGCGCTTTGCGACTGCAATCGCTACAGACAAAAGACTGTCGCAAAAGCCCAAACGCGGCACTCTTAAGCCCTCCTCTTGGACGAAGGGACAGGGCAAACGCATGATCGTTTTGTCCCGCATTCAACTCGAAAATGCAACAAGGCCCCAAAGCCCTATAAGTGAGTGAAATGGGGTAAGGTCATCGCTGCTAAAACTACCCAAAAAGAGGAAGTACGATAAACCACTACCACCACCTCACTCAGCAGCAACGTTATCACATAGAGGCCTTTGCGCACTGCGACCTGAGCCAAAGCACCATTGCGCAGCAATTGGGCGTGCGCAGGAGCACCATATCAAGAGAGCTTGCACGCAAGCATGGGCAATACGATCTCTTGACACACTTGCTAGTTGAGCTTAGGCGGTTTATCTAAGATGCATCAAAACGCAACAGCGGCACCC
>CAKZUS010000059.1 GCA_937921805.1 uncultured Granulosicoccaceae bacterium | reverse complement strand
AGTCCAGCTGTGGATTAAAGCCTTTGCGAATGATGGCGCAGGCTTTGTCTGTGTTCAGATCCGCGTGAAATTCGGCTCCGGGCGTGCTCTGTACGCAGTGCTGGGGCCAGAGTGTCTGCGCGCCGTAGGGCATCTCGATTTGCGTAAACGGCTCGGCGGCATCGTGGCTGCAAGCAAAAGAAGAATGCCCAGCAGGGTGCCAGTCTTGTGTGAGTACAACGCGCTGGTGCTCGTCGATCAATGCGTTTGCCAATGGCACGATCTCATCGCCACCTTGGACCGCAAGCGCTCCACCGGGGCAAAAATCGTTCTGGATGTCGATAACTATCAGTGCACTGGTCATGGTTAGTGTCTCTAATTAGGCGCCCAGCTCGCGCTGCGCGGTTTCGATGGCCTGCTGAATGTCGCTGAGCAGTTGCTCAGGTTTTTTTCCGCTGCTGCGAATGACAGGCAAAAAGCGGATAGTGATTTCACCTGGATATTTCGTGAGGCTGTGCCGGGGCCAGTAGAGGCCCGCATTGTGCGCCATCGGCAGCACATCGGCTGCTGTGCGTGCGGCCATCACTGCTCCTCCAATTTTGTATTGTGGAGGGTCTCCCACTGCGCGGCGCGTGCCCTCGGGGAATATCACAATATTGAGGCCTTCCTGGAGGCGATCAACGGCTTGTTGGCACATGAGGTTAATCGTGTCTCGCCCCCGCCCACGTTCTATGGTGATATAGCGCAGCCCCTGCATGCCCCAGCCAAAGATGGGGATGCGCAGTAGTTGCTTTTTGGCCACAAAACACGCTTTTGGAAACAGTGCATAGAGCGCAAACGTCTCAAACGTACTGCTGTGCTTGGCGAAAATGATAAATCCGGGATCACTGGGGATATGCTCGCGTCCCTCGACCCGAAAGCGCAAGCCACAACAGACCTTCAGCCACCACAGCACAAAACGAGGCCAAGGGTGGATGAGGTGAAACCTCCAGCTCAAAGGCAAGAGCGGGAGCAGCATGACGAAAGGCAGGGCGACGATCACAGACACCGTGAGGCCGAAAAGAAACAGCAGGCCGCGTAGGGTACCGATCATGCGGATTGCAGCCACTGGTCAACGAAGCTTTCAAGATTGTCGTAGCAGGGCACGTTGTCGAGTCCTCGGTGTAGTCGTTGGGTGTTGTCGCCGTGGCCCGTGCGCACCAAAATAGGCTGGGCGCCGATGGCCATCGCCGCTTGGAGTTCGCGCAGTTGGTGACCCACAAAGGGCACGCCAACTAGGCTGCCCCAGCGCTGCTCTAAGTCTTGTAACAAACCGGGCTTGGGCGCACGACAAGGGCAGTCGTCGGAGGGGCCGTGAGGGCAGTAGAACACCCCGTCTATACGGCCGCCAAAATGCTGGATCTCTTGAATCATGTGCCGGTGAATGCGGTTCAGGCTATCGAGACTGAAGTAGTTGCGCGCGACGCCAGACTGATTAGTGGCAACGACCACGCGCGTGCCGCTCTGGGTGAGCTTGGCAATGGCTTCAAGGCTTCCGGGGATAGGTTCCCAGTCGCTAACGCTACGCACATGATCAGTCCCCATGAGATTGATCACGCCGTCGCGGTCCAAAATCACTAATTTCATCAGTCATTGACCGGTAGAGGTTCGTCATTATATCGCGTGCCTCAGAAGCTTAGTTGAGGGGCTTGCCGTCGATCATGGGTTTGATGAGGTTGTGACGCACTTTGCGTGACACCCAGAGTACCGCGATGATGTGCAGCAGCACCATCAGCTGCATTGCGTGCGCGAGCACCTCGTGCAAGACCTCCAGTGGCTCATCCCAATCGGTGTAGTACAGGCCCCAGCCGCTGAATGTGAGCAAAAAGAGGCAGATCCACATGGTGTAGATCGCGAGCGTGCCGAGGGGGTTGTGGCCTAGTTGGGGGTATTGGCCTTGTTTGATCTCGGCGATGTGCGCAGCGATGCCTGATCGCCGGGGGAGAAAATCCCGCAGGTGGTTAGGGCCACGCGCAAAGCTCATGCCCCACAGTAAACGCAGTGCCACCAAGCTTGCCACGATATAGCCAATCCACTCATGGGCACTGCCTTCGGGGTCATTGACAAACAGATTGACCAAGACCATCGCCGCTACGCTCCAGTGCACGATGCGTACAACCGGGTCCCAGCGGCGGCGAGTCTCAGTCATCGTCCACCTCGAAGCGCTCGTGAAAGCGTTTACGTGTCTCGCGCAGTACGCGCAGCATATCTCGGGCGCTCTCTAGCTCGCCGGAGTCAGTGTGCGCTATCGCTTGGTCAATCTGAGCGATAAGCTCGTCCATTCCATCGTGATACTGCTGCCAGCGGGGGTCTTCTGCGGGGGCTTGTTGCAAGAAATGCGGCGTCATGCCGCGCGCTGTGTGGGCGTGCTGGCGCAAGGTGTTTAGGGCATCGCGCAGGGCCTCGGTGTCGCGGGCTTTGCGCATTTTGCGCAGGGCGCGCTGCATTGATTTGAACTCTTTGCTGATGTCGCCATGCGCCCAGGCAAGAGGGGTGGCGGTCAGCGCAGTAGCGCCCAGAGCAGTGCAGAGAAAGCGTCGTCGGCTAAACATGGCAGTGGTGTCCGTGTGGTCTTGCAGTGTCTGCAAGCAAAATACCCGATTGTGGCGGGCGTCGCTAGTAGGTGATACAAGAGAGCCTCTTGCAAAACTCCACATTGAAGCGACAGGGACCGCATAAGAAGGGCTAAAAAAGCGGGCGCCACTTGTGGCACAGTGTGTAGATACCACTCAACACTCCTAACCCGCCCATGCAAAATACCAGCAACGCCGTCTTCTCGCAACGCTTTCAATGGATGCAGCAAGAACTGCTGCCGGTGATCGAACACGAAGTGGGTCCATTGACTGAGAAGCTTGAAAAGCTCGCTCACCTGTTGGATTGGGTCCGTGTCGAAGATTTCGTACCGGCTCAGGCCGCTACAGGTCGCCCCGCCCATGAGCGCGGCGCATTGGCTAACGCCTTTGTGGCGCACGCGTTGTTTAATTTCCCCACCCGTCGGCATTTGATTGAACGATTGAAAATAGATCGTGCCCTGCGCCGCCTATGCGGTTTTTTGTTAACCAAGCCGCTCCCCTCAGAGTCGACCTTTTCGCGTGCCTTCGATGAAATGGCTCGCTCCCAATTGGCGAGCAAGGCCCACCAAGGCTTAATCCGTACTCATCTTGGCGAGCCTATTATTGGACACATTAGTCGCGACTCTACAGCCATCGAAGCGCGAGAGACGCCACAAAAAACACTGCCTGTAGCACCCACAAGTGTGGCAGAGCAGCGTTTGCGCTCACCCGTGCAGGTGCTGCACGACATTCCCAAGGCCTGTACCAGAGGAACCAAGAAAAACGCCAATGGCTACAAGCACAGTTGGAATGGCTACAAACTGCATATTGATACCGCCGACTGTGGCGTTCCCATCAGTGCACTGCTGTCCTCTGCCCATATGCACGACAGCCTGGGGGCTATCCCTTTGTCTTATCTTAGCGCCGCGCGCGTGACCAATCTCTATGACCTGATGGATGCAGGATATTGCAGCAGCGAACTGCAAGAGCACTGTCGCCAAATGGGTCATGTACCATTGATTGATCACAATCCACGACGTGGCGGGAAAGAGCCCTTCGAGCCCTGTGACCAAGTGCGCTACACCATTCGCACCAGTGTGGAACGCACCAATGCGCGGCTCAAAGACGAATTCGGCGGGCGTTTCATTACCGTACGCGGTGCGCAGAAAGTCTTTAGTCACTTGATGTTTGGGATGTTGGTACTCAGCGCCGATCAGCTCATGCGATTGCGGCTATGAATCGAACTCTGCTCGACGAATCCAGACACGAACTATCTCGTCATCATTGTTGCCAATGAGGAGTTCATTCGCATGAAATAGTGATTTTTCGCCCTCTACCCCTTTTCTTTACTGACCCAAGTCGTAATTTTGCTTGCACACAGTAAAAAAAACGGTCGCTGGGATCGTCGCGCGGATTTAAGCGGTGAGCGCTAGGTGAGTTTTGAAAGTCCCTCACAAGAGTAAAGCCGGTTTGACGCTGCTGTGCTGGCGCCGCTAAGCTGGCGCTTTAGAACCGAGTGTCACCGACGATGAATGCGCGCCAATGGATCCTCCTGCTGACACTCGCAAGCTTGTGGGGTGGGTCGTTTTTCTTTGTAGAGGTGCTCGTCAAGGCGCTTCCGCCGCTGACGATTGTGCTGCTGCGGGTCGGCATTGCCGCCGCAGCGCTACATCTCTATCTCTTGTGGCGCGGCGAGCCATTATCCTGGGTGCACTGGCGGGTGTATGCGGTTATGGGCCTGCTCAATAATGCGATTCCCTTTAGCTTGATTGTGTGGGGGCAGGGGCATATCAGCAGCTCGCTGGCGAGTATCCTCAATGCCACCACGCCGCTGTTCACGGTATTGGTCGCGAACTGGCTCACGAGCGATGAAAAATTCACGCCTGCGCGCCTTGCGGGGACAGGGCTGGGCTTTGCAGGCGTTGCGGTGATGCTCGGCGGCGAGGACATCGGTGGCTCGGCACTGGGGCAATTGGCGGTGCTCGGCGCGGCGCTGACGTATGCCTTTGCCGTAGTGTTTGGGCGGCGCTTTCGGCGCCTGGGCATTAGTGCGCTCCACTCGGCCACGGGGCAGCTCACGGGATCTACGCTGTTGTTATTGCCCGTAGTGATGGTGGTGGATTCGCCCTGGCAGGGGCTGTCCATTAGCACCACGCAGTGGGGCGCGATGCTGGCGCTGGCGCTGCTCTCCACGGCTTTGGCGTATCGGCTGTTTTTCAGTTTGCTGGCTTCGGCCGGGGCGACCAACGTCTCTTTGGTGACCTTGTTGGTCCCTGTGAGTGCTATCGCGCTGGGGGTGCTGGTGCTTGGTGAGAGCTTGTCGGGGCGCGAAGTAATAGGGGTCGTGATCTTAGGGCTGGGGCTATTGGTCGTCGATGGGCGTCTGTGGCAGCGCTGGCGGCAGTCCAAAACCCCTCATCCATGATCTAGGCCCATGATCTAGTTAATACGTGGTGGCATAACAGCACGACTACGGCTCCATATCCACCAGGGCGCGAGCCAGTCGCTGCTGGGCTGTCTCGTATTGCCCCTGGTCCCAATACCACTGGGCAGAGGCCACTCCAAATGCGGCCAGATACCAGTTCCAATGCCTGAGCTTTCCGCCGGGCGCCCGCCCTGCGTAGGCTGTGAGCAGGTCTCTACGCTGGGCAGGGTTGAGATGAAACTCAATACAGGCACTAGCAAGATCCCACGCCGCTGGTCCATTGCCGCTGTAGTCCCAATCAATAAGATGCACGGCTTGGAGAGGCGCGGTTCGGGGATGCACAGCCCCAAAAAGCACATTGCCCGGGTTGAGATCACAGTGCAAGGGCACAGTGGGTACAGAAGACGGCGCCGTGGCGAGTAGCTGTTGCGATGCTTGGGCTAGAGGAGGGTGAGAGTGCTCGCTCTGCAGCAGCTCTTGTGGGCGAATCTCCCCTTGAAATCTCGCCCTTGAGTCATGCAGTTGGCGTAGGCATCGTCCCAACTGGGTGAGCTGATGAGGGTCGGGATGCGGGCAGTGTTGCCCCGGAGCGGCGGCGATCCACTGGTGCCCGGCGTGGTGGGCGAGCAAGGCCGGAGCGACCGGCACGGCTGCGCGATGATTGTGAGCGGCTTGCTGGCGACGGCTGCGGGCGGGGTCGCTGGCTTTGACAAACCGAAAATACCCCAGGCTCTCGATTCGCCAGACCTCGTTGCACAGTCCATCGCTGCGCCAGGCGGGCAGAGAGGATGCATAAGAGTCTCGGGCGTCTTGGTTCTGTCGCAATAGCGTATCGAGCACTGGAAAGCGCGCTCGCAGTGCGCCCAAGGAACTGTCGGGAGGAGGGCTAGTCACGTGTCGCGAGAATATCTTGGTACAACTGCGCGGTGGCCGCTTTGCCCAAAATCTTCTCTATATGCCGATGCGGCACATAGCACAAGTCATGCAGCTGCAT
>CAKZUS010000058.1 GCA_937921805.1 uncultured Granulosicoccaceae bacterium | reverse complement strand
CATTGAATCAGTGAATAATATAAATAATATTATCAAAAGATTTTATAAGAGGCTGCTGGAACGGATGTTGGTTTTAGTAGAGGGGGTGTGTTTATATCTATTGAAAATGACTGATTGTTCTTTTTAGAAGATCATTGAGATTTTAGTATGGTAAACAAGTCGTCTTTTGTGTATAATTGATGAGGATTGAAAGTATATATTAAAAAACCGTGGAGTATTTTTCAAACGCATATAAAAGATTGAGTTCGAAGTGGTTTTGAGTATTGGTTTTTTCTGAGATTGAGTTAACTTTTTGAATTTGAAGACATCATTCATACTAGCAATAGCAATATTTCTAGGTTTTGTTATCGGATATCTATGTACCTTAGGGAATATGGCTTTCTTGGTTGTAGGAGTTTTAACTTTTCCTCTGATTTATCTCGATTTTAAAAACCGGAAACTCCTGGTTATACTGACAATTCTCTCTTCTCATTTCTCAGGATTAATATTTATATACGATGCTCAGTATATGATTCATGCCGAAGATCGATACTTGGTTGTAGGTTTTTATATCGTCGCTGTACTATATTTCAGCTTCTTTATGATCTTTGGCCTGAAAAGCGTCGATTTTCTTGTTTCAAAACTCGGCACAGCATATGGATTTTCTTCCGGGGTTGTGTTTTTTCTTTTGCTTTGCGTTCTAAGAAATGCAATTCCTGGCGATCTTCTCGGTTATTACCACCCTCTGATGATGCAAAGTCTCTTAGTCCAAATAAGTCCTATACACTCAAAATGGGTCTTGGACGCGGCTATCGTTATTCTGTTATCGCTTGCTTATTTGGCTCTGAGTGATAAATATACATGGAAACATCGTCTCTGTATTATATTGGTAAGCTTTGCGTTGCTATCTCCTGTCACGGAGTATAACATCAACTCTGAAACAGATAAAATCTATACTCACGATATAGAAAGATCGATCACTCAGCCGGAAACCCTACGCCAAATTATCCGCGATACCGATCACGTTTTTCAAGTAGCCAATACACTACCAGAAAACAGCATCTTACTGCTCCCCGAGGGTTTTTTCTCTATCTTCGAGAAAGACATCGCCGACATCTATCAATTCGAGCTACAAGAAATCGAAAAACGTGGTATCAAAATATACGGCGGTTCTACTCGAGAGTCTTCAAACGTGATGGTCATGCTCGGCTCAGAAGAAGTCCAATATAAGAAGCGTGTTCTGGCCCCCATTGGCGAGCGTCCACTAGAGATATTTGGGCACGAGATCACTTTTCGCCGCGAAGAGAATCGAGGAGTACCAGAATTAGAAGTAGATAGCGCCACTTTGCCTCCACTGGAACACAATGGGAAAAAATACACCTCTGCTATTTGTTTTGATGTGTTTTTCCCTGGACCGCTGTTGGAAGAGGCACAATCAACCGACGCAATTCTTATCGGTGCCAATATAGCCTGGTTTCGACGCAGCCACTATGTTGAAAACTACTATCGCAATGTCGCGAGTTATCTGAGCTGGTTGAGTGAAAAACCTGCGTATATTGCGTTAACGACAGACTTTGTAGAAAGCTAAGCGGACTGAATCATTTCTCTGTGTAATGACCCTTTCTTCCAAATAATACCTTCGAATACATAGTGCATAAAAGCAAGAAAGAAATACAATGCTATGCTGATCTTTGCGACTAAAATATTAACCCCCATCGATAAAGAAACGGTAATGATTCCCGTAGACCAGACCGGAAACCATTTGTAGATATAATTATCGGCGACATGCGATGAGCGCTGTTTTCTGTCATGCTTGATATAAATGGCGTAAGCACACCAATCGTGCACCAAGCGAGGTAATAAAATGCTTAACCATACAAACTCTGGTATAGACCACAAAGCAATGCATGCGATAACGAAATTTGATAAATAAAAGTACAACTTGCCTGTAGAGTATAAAAATCGCCAAATAATGACAATAGCAATCGCCATAGTGAGGACAATTCGAATGATCTCAAAGCTTTGCAAAGAAATGGTATCGGCAATGTACAACAGCACCGCGACACCGGCAAAAACTTGAATGCCTATATCTAGCTGTGAAAAGCGGAATTTTCCTTCAATAGACCACGCCATACCAACTTGTTGTTTCACGACATGGTAAATCGTCGCTATGGCAAAAATGGTATACCCATACAGTGACGGTAAAAAATACAACGCCGCTAATCCCAGAGCAGCTAAAGAGAACGCAAGCGAGAGTGTTTTGGCATATCTTTTAGCGTAATCGCGATTTACAAAGGAAAAGTAGCTAGCGACGATATGCGGTCCATCTAGTATCACCCAGATAAAAGCAAAAGCATATAAATCCTCGGGGTTCCAAGTGGGAATCGAAGCGATGTCACTCTTTCCAAGAAAGAGTAGCAGCAATGATATCCACACCAATGTGTATGGAGCATGGATAATGTTTTTGCTGATGATGCTCACGGACATTGAATGGAATGGTACTGCTTACTTCCATTATATAGAAAATCGATTCATTTAGAAAGGGCAACTACTCAGCATTCTGAATCTGCTCCCGCATTTGCTCAATGAGCACCTTTAGCTCCACGCTGACACCTGTCGTATCGACGTCGGCGGACTTGGAGGCCAGTGTATTGGCTTCGCGATTGAGCTCTTGCATCAAAAAATCGAGCCGTCGCCCAATGGGTTCTTGGCGCTGTAGGGCTTTGTGTATTTCGGCGACGTGGGCGTCGAGGCGTTCGATTTCTTCGGCGGTGTCGAGTTTATTGGCCATGATCGCTAGCTCTTGCTCTATGCGCTCGTGATCGGCCTGAATGCGCAGGGCGCTGATGCGCTCGCGCAGGCGGTGCTGTTGGCGCTCGACGACGCTGCTGCGTAGCGCGCCGAGTGCGCGGGTGTGGAGGCTCACTTGGTCGAGGCGCTGGGTGATGAAGTCGCTGATGCGCTCGCCTTCGCGGGCGCGGGCGCCCATAAAATCATCCAGGCTGGTGTCGAGTAGCTGCAAGGCGGCTTGTTGTAGTGCGCTGTAGTCGGTGGCGGCACTATCAACCACGCCAGGCCAGCGCAGCACATCGGCGATGCTAAAGGGGCGTAGCTTGGGGTGGCGGGCGCTGAGCTGATCAGCGGCGAGGACGAGGGCGTCGGCGACTTTGTCGTTGACTTGGACTTCGGCGTTGATGTCTGCTGAGCGTACCCATCGTAGCTGTGCTTCGACTTTGCCTCGGTGCAGTCGCTGGCTGATGGCCTGGCGCACTTTAGGCTCAATGCTGCGCAGCTCTTCGGGGAGGCGAAGACTGAGGTCGAGGTAGCGGTGGTTGATGCTGCGCATCTCCCAGGCCAAGCTTCCCCATTGCGTGTGGGCATCGTTGCGACCAAAGGCTGTCATGCTGTAGATCATTCGTTTCCTCCGAAAACGCTATACTGCGCTGTTTTGTCCGATGGTGCGGCGCGCTTGCGTAGCAAAAGCCTATCGGGCAGACATCTCAAAGCATAGAGGAAACCATGCAACAAAGGCCCAGTGGACGCGAAGCGAATGAATTACGAGCGGTGAGTCTGCAGCGCCATTTCTCTGCACATGCCGAAGGTTCGGTGTTGGTGAGTTATGGCGATACGCAGGTGATTTGCACTGCCTCTGTCGAGGAGCGTGTGCCGCCGTTCTTGCGCAATGCTGGGCGAGGTTGGGTGACCGCGGAGTACGGCATGCTGCCGCGCTCTACGCATACTCGCAACCGTCGCGAAGCGGCCGCAGGCAAACAGTCGGGACGCACCCAAGAAATCCAGCGCCTGATTGGCCGCGCCCTACGCGCTGCGGTGAATACCGAAGCACTCGGCGAGCGGACGATTACTGTGGATTGCGATGTGATTCAGGCGGATGGGGGCACGCGTACGGCGGCGATCACTGGCGCTTATGTCGCGATGCGCGATGCGATTGATGGGCTTATCGCGGCGAAAAAGATCAAAAAAAATCCCATCTTTGGGCAGATCGCCGCAGTGTCTGTGGGTATGGTTGATGGCCGTGCGGTGCTGGATTTGGACTATGCCGAAGATTCTAGCGCCGAGACGGATATGAACTTGGTGATGAACGAGGCAGGCGGTATCATTGAGATTCAAGGCACGGCAGAAGGCGCGCCGTTTCTGCATCAAGACTTGTTGGAGATGCTGGCGCTGGCGAAACACGGAATTGGGCAGTTAACCGCTATTCAGGCAGAGGTTCTAGGCATATGATCCAGGCAGCACTCGCGACGCATAACCCCGGAAAACTGCGTGAGTTACAACACGCACTAGAGAGCTGGGGGGTGCGGCTGAGCAGTGCTGTGGAGCTGGGCATTGATGCGCCAGTAGAGACGGGCGTGAGCTATGTCGAGAACGCGCTGATTAAAGCGCGGCATAGCTCGGCGCAGTCGGGCTTGCCCGCACTGGCTGATGACTCGGGTGTGAGTGTGGACGCACTCGGCGGCGCGCCAGGGTTGTATTCGGCCCGCTACGCCGGCCCCGGGGCGAGTGACGAGAGCAATATCGACAAACTCTTGGCCGCCATGGACGGACAGGAAAATCGGGCCGCGAGTTTTGTTTGCGTGATGGTGTGGGTGCGCAGAGCGGACGACCCTCTGCCCATTATTGCCCAAGGCATCTGGCAGGGACGCATCGCGAACGAGCGCAGTGGGGAGTCGGGCTTTGGCTACGATCCGGTGTTTTGGTTGCCGCAGCACGCCTGTACCGTGGCGCAGCTCAGCCCAGAGATTAAGCGTCTCGAATC
>CAKZUS010000057.1 GCA_937921805.1 uncultured Granulosicoccaceae bacterium | reverse complement strand
CACATCGTGCAGCAGTGCTGCCATGACGCTGCGATGATCCATCCCTAGTTCGACGACAATACGCGCCACAGCAATGGGATGGAAAATATATGCCTCACCCGAGGCGCGGGTTTGGCCTCGGTGCGCCTCTTCGGCGAGGCCATAGGCGGCTTGTACATTGCGAATCTGCTCCTCGCTATAGCGAGCGAGCATCAATGTACAGAGATCTTCGATGCCGAAGAGAGAGGAGGAAGAGGGCGCTGCCGCTTCGCTCAAGGCCGTGCGCTAAGCGCCGGGTCCGCAGGCATCGCAAAACTCGGTGCAATCGGCTCAGGAGGGTGATACTCCGGCACGTTGTTGGGGTCGATCTGTCCTGAGGCCAGCTCGCGCAGGGCGACGACTGTCGGCTTGTCGCTGCCAATATCGACCAAAGCGTCACCGCCGAGAGCGACCGAGCGCGCGCGTTTAGCGGCGGTGATCACGACATTGAAACGATTGGGGATGTGCTCAAGGCAGTCTTCAATAGTAATGCGGGCCATAAGTACTAGTTACGCAATAAAGGTAACTCGATTGTAAACTAGATTGGCGGAAAGGTTCTGCCGCATTGTTGGCGTTTACTTAACGGTTCATGCGGGGTTTTGTGCCGCGTCTGCTATGCGGGTCGCAGTGCGTAGTCGTCAGCGAGTGTGGGGTGGGCGTCGATTACACGAGCGCGCCGTTGACGCTGGCAGAGAAAAATGGCCTCAAGCTGCTGTAGGGCGAGGTCAAAGTCGTCATTGACCACCAAAAAATCGGCGTCACGTGCTGCGGCTAGCTCGCGGCGGGCGCCCTCAAGGCGGCGGGCAATAACTGCATCAGTATCGCTAGCGCGCCCGCGCAGGCGCGATTCGAGTTCGGCCAGAGATGGGGGGATAATAAATATCCAGAGCGCATCCTGGCGCCGCTGCTTGACTTGTAATGCACCCTGCCAGTCGAGTTCTAAAACAACGTCCTGGCCCTGAGCACTGAGCGCCGCAACTGCGTCGTGTGAGGTGCCGTAGTAGTGACCAAAGACCTGTGCGTGCTCAAGGAATCCGTCTTGCGCCAAGAGGGCTTCAAACGTGCTGTTGTGGGTAAAGTGATAGTGCAAGCCGTCAATCTCGCCCTCGCGTGGCGCGCGCGTTGTGTGCGAGACGCAGAGGGCAATATCAGCGCGTCGTTGGCGTAGCGCACGAATGAGCGAGGTCTTGCCGCAGCCCGATGGCGCAGAGATGATAAAGAGTTGACCAGACATGCGGGCGCGCTATTGGGATCTTATAAAATAATACTGCACGCCTGCTGACACTGCACAGTCTTTCGGCGCGAGGCCTATGACATGTCGGGCTTGGAGGCTACTTGGGGAGGGGGCAGCGAGGCGCCATTGTCGTCGAGCATATAGGCCGCGTGATCTTCGCCAGAAGCAAAGAAAAAATGCTGAATCCGGCTTGGAGCGTGAGAACTCACGCCCTCGACACTTTGGCTGGAGGTCCATGTGCCAGCATGCAAAAGCACTATGCTGGGGAGCAAGGCTAACGCCACCCAAAGCAATCTACCCATCGTTCTACCTTCCGTAGTTAGTTTGACCTAAGCTGGCAATAATGTAACGGCCGGCAGCGGTACTGTGAATTGTCCTTTGAGACTATTGTGCAAAAAAAATGTGAACGAGATGGCATTGTAATGTGGATTCGGGCTGTCTCGCCCATCTTGAAACCAGAGGGCAGATGAATGAGTGAAATAAGTGTTGCAAAAAAGTTACTTGTCCTTGGCGGCACGCGCTCCGGAAAGAGCTGTTTTGCAGAAACTTGGTGTGAGTCACGTAGTGCGGAAGTCTTATACATCGCCACATCGCCACGGGGGATCGACGCAGAAATGGACGCTCGCATTGCCCGCCATGAGGCGCAGCGTCCCGCGCACTGGCGGGTGCAAGAGACAGAGCTAGAGCTTGCGGCCCTGCTACGAGAACAGCCGCCGGGGCAGATGGTGCTCGTTGATTGCCTCACGCTGTGGCTGGGCAATGTGGTGTATCACCGAGCGGAGCAGCTCAATGCTCATGTTGATGCGCTGGTAGAGGCTGTCGTGGCTAGCCGCGCGAGCTTGTGCTTGGTCAGCAGCGAGGTGGGGCTAGGGGTCGTGCCCGAGAGTGCCTCAGGGCGGGCGTTTCGCGATCAACAAGGCTGGCTTAATCAGCGAGTCGCTGCGGTCTGTGATGCTGCAGCGCTTATTGTCGCTGGCATGGCGCTGCCATTGCAGCGCCCGGAGCCAGGGCTAAATAGAGCCAGGGCTAAATAGAGTGACTCAAGACTAGGCGCGGCGCAGTAAGTGAAACTGTTTTTTGCCGCGCTTGAGCAGATGAAAGCGCTGGTGGCGGGCCTGCTCTAGGCTAAGCTGCGCGTCGGTGCTGGTGATGCGTTCGCCATTGTGCATGACCGCGCCATTGTCGACGAACTCGCGCGCATTGCGCCGCGATGTCGCCAAGCCCGACTCGACTAAGACGTCGATCAGTGCCAAGGGAGCGGCGGCATCGACGTCAGTGCAGGGGAGGCCATCGAGGGCAAGCTGCGCGTAGTCTTCGGCGCTCAAGGTGTCGAGATCGCCACTAAACAAGGCCTGCGTGATGCGCTGCGCGGCGCCTAAGCCGTCTTGGCCGTGCACGAGCAGCGTGACATCTTCGGCGAGGAGTCGTTGTGCTTCGGGCTTGGCATTACGGGCGGCGTCTTCGGCCTGGATGACGGCGATGTCCTCCATGCTGCGGTCGCTGTAATACCCCAAGAATCGATACACGTCAGCATCGCTGGTGCCCAGCCAAAACTGATAAAAAGCATAGGGCGAGGTCTTTTTGGATGATAACCAAATCGTGCCGGTTTCGGTCTTGCCGAACTTGGTTCCATCGGAC
>CAKZUS010000056.1 GCA_937921805.1 uncultured Granulosicoccaceae bacterium | reverse complement strand
AAAGCGCATCGCGAGGCAGTCGGGGGCAAAACGGGCGAGTACATCGACGGCGAGTGGGCCTTGCAGGGCCAGTAGCGCCCGATCTTCGATCAGCTCGACTTCGCAGCGAGGCAGGGCGGCTTGCATGAGCGCGAGGTCTTGTGCTTTGCAGCCGGCATTGACAACGACAAACAGAGAATCTCCCGCATTGCTGACCATGAGATCATCGAGAATGCCGCCCTCGTCGTTGGTGAAGACGGCGTAGCGCTGCGTCATCGGAGCAATATTGACAATATCCGTCGGCGTGAGGGCTTCGAAGTCTTGCGCGGCCGTATCGCCGCTGATGCGCACTTGCCCCATGTGCGAGACGTCGAACAGACCGGCTTGACTGCGGGTGTGCAAGTGTTCTGACTTGATCCCTAGGGGGTATTGTACCGGCATCGCATAGCCTGCGAATTCGACGAGCTTGGCTCCCAAGTCAAGGTGAAGCGCATGGAGCGGGGTGCGCAGCAAAGAGTCTGACATGCTGTATCCGGCGAAGATATTCGAGAAGAGAAATATAGTTTCTTATACGAAACCTTGCCCGTCAAATCGCGGCATTTTGATGGCGCAGAAATATAAGTGCCAGACGCCCGCACGGTCCGTCAGCTCGGTCCGTCAGCTCGGGCCGCTCGCCCGCCTACTCGGGCCGCCCGCACGTTTTAGACTAGCGCGGCGCGCATACCCACAACACTTGAGCGTCTTCGTCACTGACTGAAATCAAGACATGTCCCATCTCCGCGTCGTAATAAATATTGTCGCCGCTGTGCATGTTTACTGGTTCGTAAAACTCACTGTAGAACACAATCTCGCCCTGAAGTACCAGCAAAAACTCCTCGCCGCTGTGGCGCACCCAGTCCTCAAAGTCATTGAAGTCTCGCGCCCGCACGTAAGATTTAAAAGGCACCATGCGCTTATCGCGCAGCTCCGTTGCCAGTAGCTCGTGCTCGTAAGTGGGGGTGAGGTGGGCCGTACCCGCACTAGAGCGGGTTAAGCTTCTGCGTCCCGTGGCCGCTTGATAACTGCTCTCGGCAAAGAGCTGGGGCAAGTTGATGCCCAAGCCTTTGCTGATCTTTCGCATGACCTCAAAAGTGGGGGAGTGCTTATTGTTTTCGATTTTCGACAGTGTGGACTTGGCCAAGCCGGTGCGCAGGCTGGCTTCATCAAGAGACCAGCCCTTGTACTGGCGCATTGCGCGCAGTCGAGCGCCCAGATCGAGAGCGGTGGCCGGTTTTTGGGACTGCGTGACGAGGGTCACTGGAGGGCGTGATTCGCTCATGGTCCTAATATTTTGGGGTTTGGGGTCGAATATAGTCTTTAAGGCGCGCTTTCGGTCGGAGAAGCGGGTCATCAAGGTAACAGATGGAACTGGTCGAAATATGGGCGACGTGTATCGCTCTTGCCTTATTGGTCTATGCCTTAGCAGACGGGCGTAGTCTTGGTGTGTGTATGGCACTGCCTCTGCTGGTCTCGAATGATGACCGACGAGCGGCGGTCCGACACGCACATTCGCCGTGGTTAGCGAACGAAGTCTGGTTATTCTTGGGGCTAGGCGCGATGTCTATGGCCTTTCCGGATGGCTGTGGCTTATTGTTTTCCGCGTTATTTCTTCCATTTAGTCTGGCAGGCGTCGCCTTACTGCTGCGCCATATCACTCTGTGGCGATATCGAGATGGTCCCGAGTCGACCCACGACGTGTGGTGGCGGTATGTGGTGGTTGCCTCATTGTGTGCCAGCGTGGCACAAGGCATTGTGTTGGGGGCCTTGGTGCAGGGTGTCACGCTGGAGAATAACCTCTATGCAGGAGGGGCTTGGGACTGGCTCACGCCCTTTAGTCTGGCTTGCGGCGCGGCGCTGGCAGTGGGCTATCTGCAATTGGGTATGGCATGGCTGATTCGCCGGACCGAGGGAGACTTGCAAGCGCAGCTCTATACACTATGTGGGCGCTGTGCAAAGAGCATGCTGGTGGCCTTGTTTGCGGTGACGTTGTGGGCGACTCTAAAGGTCCCCGCTATTGCAGAGCGCTGGATCACGGTGCCGCAGTTTATTATCCTCTTCCCCATGCCGGCACTGGTGCTGGCGCTGGCGAAAGTATTGTTCTGGGGGCTATACCACCGCTACGAATTGTTTCCCTATTGGGGCACTATTGGCCTAGGAATAGCGAGCTTTATTGGGGCTGGAGTCGGTGTGTTTCCGTTTGTTGTGCCCTACAGCTTGACGCTCTATGACGTGGCCTTGGATCAGAACACGCTACAAGCCCAAACGTGGCAGGGCGTGGCGCTGCTGGGGATCGCCCTCGTGGCATTGGTTCGGCGAATGTGGGCGCGCTCTTCGATGGAGCGTGAAAGCATCGGGCCTGGAGTCAGGTCTCAGAACTAAGATCCTTCACACCACGGTTGTGCTTATGTTTCTGCGCTTGATCCCAATTATTATCCTGTTTTTCAGTGCGCCTGCTTTCAGTGTGTCCATCAATGGTTTCGAGCTGGACAATGCGAGCATTCCGGTCACTGAAATCTTCCACGGCGGCCCTCCTCGCGATGGCATTCCCTCTATCGATGCCCCACAGTTCGAGCGCGCAGAACAAGCGCCCTGGAACGACACCGACCCCGTGGTCGGCCTGACGCTTGGCGGGATAAGCAAGGCCTACCCTATTGGCATTCTCAATTGGCATGAGATTGTGAACGACCATTTTGGCGAGACGCCCGTGGTCGTGAGCTACTGCCCTCTGTGTGGCTCAGCGATGGCGTTTGACCGACGCTTAGATGGGCAGACAGTGAGCTTCGGCGTCTCGGGGCTGCGGCACAATAGCGATGTCTTAATGTACGACCGCGAAACCGACTCTCTGTGGTCTCAGATCATGGCTGAAGCGGTAACGGGTGTGCACAAAGGCCGCCACCTCACCCAAGTCCCATTGACGCTCACCACCTGGAAGCGCTGGCGCGAAGCACACCCCGATACGCTGGTGCTCAGCCAAGACACGGGCATGGGTCGCAACTACCAGCGCAACCCCTATGCGGGCTACGAGCAGGTGCCCGACACCATGTTTCCTGTCTCGTTTCGGGCCAAAGGCCTACACCCCAAAGAGCGGGTGTTGGGCTTGAACATTGGCGGTGAGCAAAAAGCCTGGCCCTTTAGTGCCCTGGCACAGACCGCGTCGCCAGTTGAAGACCGCTTAGGTGGGCAATTGGTGCGCATCGAACATGACATCGACAGCGGTACCGTACAGGCCTTTGGCGAAAACGCAGAGCTGCTCAATAGCGTGGTGCTGTTTTGGTTCGCGTGGTCGGCATTTCATCCCGACACCGCGCTCTTTAGCGCGCCCTAATTCGCTTGCAGCTCCGGTAGCTCCGCTTGAGGCGAGCCTAATGCTGGCTCGCCTTGGTAGTGCACCGTCCTGGTCGGGAACGCAATCTCGGCACCGTGCGCAGCAATAATATCTGCCACTTGCAAGAGCACGTCTTGCTTGACCTGGTGGTAGCGCGCCCCGATGGTCGTCTTGGTGAAGCAAATAATAAAGAAATCGATAGATGACTCGTTGAATACATCGAAATTGATGATCATCGTTTGGCGTGTGTCGATCTCTTCGTGCGCCTTGAGCATGACTTCTACCGCGTCTACGATCGTGCTCATCTTGTCGATATCGTTGTAGCGCAGACCTACGACCCTATGAATGCGCCGGTTGTGCATGCGAGAGGGGTTCTCGACCACGATATTCGTAAAGACAGCGTTGGGGATATACAGCGGCCTTGAATCAAAAGTGCGGATGCGGGTTAAGCGCCAGCCAATTTCCTCGACAGTGCCCTCAATCTCGCGATCGGGCGAACGAATCCAGTTTCCCACCGCAAAAGGACGATCGAGATAGACCATTAGTCCGCCAAAGAAGTTCGCCAGTAAGTCGCGCGCTGCAAAGCCGACCGCAATGCCGCCGACTCCCCCGAATGCAAGCACGCCACTGATCGAAATCCCTAGCGTCTGTAGCATCACCAGACTTCCCGTAATCACGATCGTCAAGCGCACCAGTATACTCAGCGCCTGAGCTGTCGCCAGTTCAAAGTTAGGATCTTGTCGCTTGCGCAGCGCAATAAGGCTGTTTTCGATCTGACGCGTGGCGCGTACGAAGAACCACGTGACACAAAATATGACGCCGACTTTTTGCGCAATTTCCCCGACATGATTCACCGACTCTCCAGGGACCAGTCGAGCCGCAAAGCCCAGACCGATGACCCACACTAGCAAGCCCAGCGGGCGATTCACCGAACGCTTTAGCGCATCATCGTCCCACAGCGTCGCCGCGGCACTGAGGCTGCGCCCCAGACGAGCGACGATACGCTTGAGCAAAAAGCTCGCAATCCCTGTGGCGAGACTGATCAAAAAGGCCTGCGCGACCCACAAAGCAAAGGGGTCACTGATGGAGGCAAGAATTTCTTGCAAAATAGTCTGAAGCTGTTGCATTGTCGGCATGTTCTACGGTGTTCTTATTCGCGTGATCGGTATTTCATCCCGACATGGCGCTGCTTAGCGCGCTCTAATCCGCTTGTTGCTCTGGCTCGGGCGTGCCTTGCGCTGGCTCGCTTTTGTATTGCACTGTCCTGGTTGGGAACGCAATCTCAGCATCGTGTGCGGCAATAATACCTGCCACTTGCAAGAGCACGTCTTGCTTGACCTGATGAAAGCGCGCCCAGTTGGTCGTCTTGGTGAAGCAAATAATAAAGAAATCGATAGATGACTCGTTGAATGCATCAAAATTGATGATCATCGTTTGGCTCGTGTCGATCTCTTCGTGCGCCTTGAGCATGGCCTCTACCGCATCTACGATCGTGCTCATTTTGTCAATATCGCTGTAGCGCAGACCCACGACCTCATGAATACGCCGGTTGCGCATGCGTGAGGGATTCTCGACCACAATGCTCGTAAAGACAGCGTTCGGGACATACAGCGGCCTCGCATCAAAAGTGCGGATGCGAGTCAAGCGCCAGCCAATCTCCTCGACGGTGCCCTCAATATTGCGATCGGGCGAACGAATCCAGTTTCCCACCGCAAAAGGACGATCGAGATAGACCATCAATCCGCCAAAGAAGTTTGCCAGTAAGTCGCGCGCCGCAAAGCCGACCGCAATGCCCCCAACACCCCCGAAAGCAAGCACGCCGCTGATCGAAATCCCTAGCGTCTGAAGCATCACCAGACTTCCCGTAATCACGAGCGTCAAGCGCACCAGCTTGCCGAGCGCCTCAGCTGTCGTCTGGTCAAAGCTGGGGTCTTGTCGCTTGCGCAGCGCAATGAGGTTGTTTTCGATCTGGCGCGCGGCGCGTACGAAAAACCACGCCGCACAAAAGATGACGCCGACTTTTTGTGCAATCTCCCCGACATAATTCACCGACTCTGCGGGGACCAGTCGAGCCGCAAAGCCCAGACCGATGACCCACACTAGCAAGCCCAGTGGGCGATTCACCGAGCGTATAAGCGCATCGTCCCACAGCGTAGCCGTGGCACTGAGGCTGCGCCCCAGGCGCGCGACGATACGCTTGAGCAGAAAGTTCGCAATCCCCGTGGCGAGAATGATCAAAAAAGCCTGCGCGACCCACAAAGCAAAAGGGTCACTGATGGAGGCAAGAATTTCTTGCAAAATAGTCTGAAGCTGTTGCATTGTCGGCATGTTCTACGGTGTTCTTA
>CAKZUS010000055.1 GCA_937921805.1 uncultured Granulosicoccaceae bacterium | reverse complement strand
AAAATCAACGCGTAGAACACGGGGAAACTCTCGCCCCAGAAGCGTTTGCAACAGATACGTCTTCCCAGTTTGACGAGCACCATCAATCAACAATGGCTTACGTTGTGGTCGCTGTCGCCACTCCAAAAGTGTGGCTAAAAGTTGGCGTTGCATAGAGCGAAAGCGAGAGAAGTTAGACTAAGAATACATTTTTATGCGCATAAAAAAGGAGATTTCCACACTTTTATGCGCATAAAAGTGTGAATTTACTGGCAATGCGCCTCCACCACACGCTGCACCATCGGCGCAAAATACCAATAATCTGGCGTTTGCATACCTGCGTGCTTGCCCGCTTCATCGAGATAGCGCACTTGGATAATCTTCTCTAGGTTCGGGTTTTGGGCAAACTCGGCGGCTTCTTGTTCGCTCATGGGGCCGCCTTGCAGGTTGAGCGAATGCACCGACGCGGGGGACAAGCGATCAAAGTAATCCGGCTGGGTCGCGCACAAGTATCTTTTCGCGGCAACGTGGTAGCGCACGCAATCGGTGACGACACGGGGAAAGAAGCGCTCCAACACCTTCGCCCCCGCGTGCTCGTGGTAGCGGTCTTGCGTGTCGTCGATAGCAAAGGTGCCAAATTCGGAGGTAAAGTGCCCGATGTCGTGCAACAAGGCCGCGACAATGATCTCTTCGTCCAGCCCGTCGCGCTCGGCGAAAGTCGCGCCTTGCAGCATGTGCTCCGCCATGGTCACCGGCTCACCGAGGTATTCGGCGTCTCCGCAGCGCTCGAAAATATCGCCGATAAACGCAACAATGTTCTGCGGCGTAAGCGTCGAGAAATCGGGCGCGCTCATAGTGATTCTTCCAGCGCTGCCAGGGTCGAGCGCAGCCCGTCTTTATCGGCATAGCAGCCCTGCAGCCACCGCGTCCCTGCGCCCGAATAGGCTTTGCGGGCGTGTAGAACCCGCGTGTTATCCACCACGAAACACTCGCCCGGTTCCAGCCGAAAACACACCTCCATCGCCGGATCGTCGATGATCTCGCCCATGCGGCGATAGGCGTCATAGTAAGTCTGCATCTGCGCATACGGCACATCGGTAATCGCCGCCGCTGAGCGGTTATTAAACCGCACCGCGATCAGCTCGCCATCGGGCGCAAGCTCGATCATCGGCCGCCGCGAGCGCAGCCGCACCCCCGCTTCGCCCGCGTATTCAAAGCGCGCGCAATACCGGCTCAGTACCTCAAACCACTGCGCGTTCTCCTCGCGCAGCCGCTCAGCGACACGAAAGCCATCGACCACCATATTCTCCCCACCCGCCGCCGATGACTCCAGGCAATACAACACCTGCACCGTTGGTGCGGGATCGCGATAAGGATTGTCGGTATGCGCCTGCAGGCCCAGCCCCGTAAAGGCGAGATTCGTGGGGTTCACTTGCGTGCGCACCTCAAAATGGCGGCCGTAATTGGTCTCGCGCACATAGCCAAAAAGATCGACCACCTGCATCAACGCCTGATCCACGACGGGACCATTAACCAACTTGCCAAACCCATAACGCACCACACCCGCGAGCCAGTCTCGTTTCGCTTGTGGGTCGGTGCTCACCGCTGTGAAATCCGCCTCGGGCATGGTGTCGCTCAGCCCGCTGTCCCAGGTCGTGAACTCCGACGCCACCCAGCCGCTGTCACAAGAGACCGGGCGGTCATAGGCATGGCGCCACAGCCACGCGAGATCGTATGCCACCGTTTTGCCCTCTGGCGCAAACGTCACGCTCAAGGTATCGCCTTCTGCCGATGCCGCGCTCACGCGGGTATCACGCGGAATATCACGCAAAGCGATCAAACGCTGCCCATTTCCCGCTGCACGCGTCGCGTCATCCTGCGCATTATCACGCAGCCACAGTGCGTGAAATCTCGCTGTTTGCCCCTCGCGGGCAATCGTCAAACCTTGATCGGTAACAGTGACAGTAGTGTTGCTCATAGTCTGTATCGTTGGCGAACTCAAAGCCCATTCTTCGCAATTTTGCCGGCACGGGCTTCACCATCTGCGACTTACAATGGGCGCGCCTACACTCAAAAACAGCGAGGCACTCAGCACGATTCGTTCTAACGCGATACCCATCAGCTTAGCTGACAGTGAGTGTGCGGAATTCACCATATTTGTAGCAATGCGCTACAATTGTAGTGAGTTGCTACAATCCAGATCATCGTAAGGCAGAGCTAAAAGCATGACAACAAGCAGCATTAGACTAGACCACGGTCTCATCGAAAAAGCCACTATTATGGCCAAGGCATTGAATCGAACGGCTCCAAAGCAAATTGAGCACTGGGCGAAAATCGGTAAAATGATGGAAGACAACCCTGATTTATCCTACGAATTTGTAAGGCAGGCCATCATCGCAAAAGCAGAGCATGAAGCCGGTAAACTGGAGAGCTATCGATTTGATTAGCGCAGAAAACGTAGTACAAACACCCACATTTCGAAAAGCGGTTAAAAAGCTAAAATCGAATCAAAAGATAGACCTAGACCAAGCGGTCAGATCATTGATTGATGATCCATCTCTCGGTGCACAGAAAAAAGGTGATCTTAGCTTCCTGTTTGTTTATAAGTTTACAATGGCCAAACAACACGCGCTATTAGGTTACAGTTTCGATCAAGATCAACTCACTTTAGAACTCATTGCCCTGGGTAGCCATGAGAACTTCTATCGCGACATGAAGCACTAGTTTAAAGCGTTATTTTCTGCATTACCATCAACCCCATCTTCTCACCCAATAATCGATGCTGGTCTTTATCGAGATGAATACCATCCACACGACTCGCCTCCGTCACACTGCCAGCGTCGAAAAAGTGCACTCCGCACTGCAGCGCCACGGTTTCTAGCTCTTCAGCCAAACCAACGTTGCGGCGCTCTGCTCCTTCAAATTTCTGCGCCATTGCCCCTAGCGGCATAACGATACGCGGCGGCGCGACAAGCAAAATTTCAGGGTTCTGCATACCTGGCTCAATTGGCGCTTTCTGAACCGCCCCGATAAGCGCGGCCATGCCGTTGGCGGAATCTTGCGCTGTGTGCCGGTCAGTGCTCTGGAAGTCATTGGTGCCAAGCATCAAAATCACCAGCGCCAAAGGCGAATGCATTTCAACCGCTTGCGCCAGCCCTTGCAATCCATTGCGCCCGGCTTTCAGCGGATCATCCCACACGGTCCGGCGGCCATTAAGGCAGTTCTCCACAACTCTTGCCTCCTGGCCCGCATCGTTGAGCAGCGCCTCGAAGACTCCAGGCCAGCGCTCTGCGAACGCTAGCCGTTGCCTCGTATTGGGGATGATGCCCCAGGAGAGGCTGTCTGCATAGACCAGAATTTGGATCATGATTGCGAGGTACCGATTCCCTGTGCACGATCATTCCGCAACTGCACAATGCGATATATTTCTAACAACATAAGCGGCATAAATTGCACCAGCGCAGGCCCAAGATTAAAGCGTAATAAGTTGATCTTGCCAGTGCATGAAGAGTGCTCATGTTGGGTTGCAACTTTCATGATGCATC
>CAKZUS010000054.1 GCA_937921805.1 uncultured Granulosicoccaceae bacterium | reverse complement strand
TGATGGCAGGCCTCCATCATGTTCTTCAGACCGCGACTGTGCGAGGCGGCAATGGGCAGTGGCTCGCCCAAACCCATAGAGTGAAAGTCAAAGGCCGCTGCCTCGGCATCCACTCCATCGATTTTGTTCATTACCAGCAAGGCATCGCGATTGCGGCGGCGCAGCTCAGCGGAGATCATCTCATCGCCCGGCGTCACGCCCACGCGCGCATCGACCATCAGCAACACCAAGTCGGCCTCATCGACCGCCACCCAGGTTTGCTCGGACATTTGCTCGGCCAAGGGGTTGTCAATATCGACCAAGCCCCCGGTGTCGATCACGATATAGTCGTGCCCGTCTGCGTAAACGCGACCGTACTTACGGTCGCGGGTGAGGCCGGGGAAATCCGCGACAATCGCGTCGCGGCGGCGGGTGAGCTTATTAAATAGCGTCGATTTACCGACATTAGGTCGGCCCAATAAGGCAATAACTGCGGGCATTTATGGCTCAAGGCGTGTAAGTACGCCGTCCCAGGATTGAAAATAGATGCCATCGGGCGTCACCACTGGCGCACCAGCAAAGCCGGCCTTGCTCAGGCGCTGTTGCCCGACCAATCGTCCATCTGTCAGCGAGAGACGGTGCACATAGCCCTCAGCATCGCCCACGACCAGCAGTTCCCCAAGGATCACGGGTTTGGTCAACTTTCTAAAGCGCAACGCGTCTTGACGCCACAGCAAAGAGCCATCGGCACGACGCAGCGCGAACACATGATCATCGCCATCGACACCCACGAGTGCCTCGTCAAAAATCGCCATGCCACCGCGCACGCCTAGCTGCGAACGCCAGCGTGCTTGACCGTTGGCCGGGTCAATAGAAATCGTGCGTCCAGAGACACTGCCGGCGTACACATAGTCGTCATCCAGGGCAATATCGCCATCGACGTCGCGCAGGCTCTGCGAGAGCGAGCCATCGCTGCGCTCATCGACCTCGGCTTCCCACAATGGTGCGCCCGTATCGCTGCGCAGCGCCGCTACACGGCCGTTGGCAAGGCCCAGTATCGCCCCGCCAGGGACTAAGACCGGGCGTGAGGTCGCGTTCTCAGTCAGCGTTGGCTGCTCGGCCTGAGTAGCCCAGCGACGTTTGCCAGAATCGGCTTCATACAAGGCCACAGACCCATCGACGCCGTAGACCATCACGGTACCAAAACGCGCAGTCGGAGGCGTATTCACGGCAGAGGGTAGAGCTTGTTTCCAGGCCAGCTCGCCATCGTCCGCGCGCAACGCTAAGAGCTCACCCGCGCGGCTCACCACCCACAACAAGTCAGCGTCATAGGCCACACCAGCGCTCAGTGGCTCAAGCAGTCGCTGCCAACGAAGCGCCCCGCTGAAGCGCTCTACTGCGCTCAGCGTGCCATCAGGGTGCGCAACATACAGCAAGTCTTGGTGCTCTGCGGCATCAAAGCGCCCAGAATAGGCCTCCGCCTTTTCACCAATGCGCTGCTGATAGGCGACCGACGACACCGGCGCCGTGACGACGGGCAGCGGCGAGGGCGGACGGATGGGCTGCGAGGAACAGGCCGCTCCCAGAACCCCCAGCACGACACTGATGCTAACAATGCGGCCTAGCTTGCCCCTCAACGGGGCTACCTGGCCTATCGCGTCGCTCATGACTGCGACTCAAGATCGTAATATTTCATATCCAGCAGACGAGTATCAAAGCCGACAGAGTCGCTATCGCGCGCTTCGCCATAGGCCGCTCGGGCGCCCGCTGTATCGCCTTGGGCCAGCAACGCATCACCGCGCAGCTCTTGCGTCATGGCGACAAAACTCGCCATCGTATTGCCATCGAGCACTTGCAGCACTTCGCTGGTCTGCGCATCGGCGAGCAGTACGCGTGCCAGACGAATGCGCAACACATGCTCCCAGTACGTATCGGGAGCGTTGTCCAGCGCCCAGCGTAATTCTTCTATCGCCTTGTCTAAATTGCCAGCGTCAATATAGTTTTTGGCCGCCACCGTCGCCGCGCCAACAGCGTAGGCAGAATCACCATGGGCGGCACGCAGCGCCGCAGCGGCCTCGAATACCTGCTCGCCCTCTAGCTGGCTCAGCTCATAAAACTGGCGCGACGCGTCTTGCGCATTGGCAAGCTGACTACTCTCCCAGTAGCGCCAGCCGAATATCGCGGCCAGCCCCAGCACGACGCCCACGCCAATGGCTGAGCCATTGTTGCGCCACCACGCCTTGAGTGCTTCAACTTGTTGTTCTTCTGTTTCGTATTCGCCTGCCATCTCGGCGCTCCTTGGAAAATGTAAGTGCGGAGTTTATTGCGACCAACGCTGACGCAGGTCATCGATGAGTTCATCTTGGGCGAGCACAATCTGCTCGCCATCGCCGCGCAGCGGCTTAATGCCGACCTGCCCGGTTTGTGCTTCTTGCTCAGCTAGCACGAGCGCTAGCGCTGCGCCGGATTTATCGGCGCGCTTAAATTGACTCTTCAGACCCGTGCCGCTGCAGTCCACCACGCAGCGCAGGTGCGGGAGTTGCTGCCGAATCGTCTCGCTCAGACGCAGCGCATTGCGAGCCGCCGCCTCCCCTGCATTGACCACGTAGAGATGCGGAGGTTCAGCGCCGTCGAGACGCTCTGCAGCGAGTTCGAGCAGACGTTCAACACCCATGGCAAAGCCCACGCCAGGATTGGGCTTACCGCCGATCTGTTCGACCAAGCCGTCATAGCGCCCTCCGCCACAAATGGTACCTTGCGCGCCCAAGCGCGTCGTAGTCCATTCGAACACGCAGTGGCGATAGTAGTCCAAGCCGCGCACTAAGCGATGATTGATGACGTAGGGCTGCCCGGCTGCGTCGAGTAAGGCTTGCAGTTGTGCAAAGTGCTGCTGCGAGGCCTCACACAAATATTCGGACAAACGCGGCGCGGCAATCACAAGGTCTTGCATCGCGGGGTTTTTGGTATCGAGAATGCGCAGCGGGTTACTGTCGAGCCGACGCGTCGCATCCTCGTCCAGCTCCGCTAGGTGCTCACGGAAATACGCAATCAATGCCGTGCGGTGCGCCGCGCGATCTTCGGGCGTACCGAGGGTATTGATCTCTAGTTGCACCTCGTCTGCCGCCAAGCCCAGCTCGCGCCAAAACGCTGCACACAAGAGAATCAGCTCGGCTTCGATTTCGGGGCCAGCCATGCCCCAGGCTTCGGCACCAATTTGGTGAAACTGCCGATAGCGGCCACGCTGTGGGCGCTCGTGGCGAAACTGCGGCCCCATGTACCACACCCGCTGCACGCCCGCTAAGCCCGCATTGAGTGCTGCGCGCACGCTACCGGCGGTGTTTTCGGGACGCAGTGCCAGCATGTCGCCATTGCGGTCTTCAAAGGCGTACATTTCTTTTTCGACAACGTCAGTCGCCTCGCCGATACCGCGCGTAAACAAAGCCAGCTTCTCCAGCACTGGCGTGCGGATCTCGCCATAGCCGTAGCGCGCCATCAGGGCCAGCGTCAGCGCCTCTAGACGCTGCCACTTGACGGTCTCTTCGGGCAAGATATCGCGCATTCCCCGTACGCGCTGCATCGCTTCACTCATCGCTTCTCTCCCTGTTCGGCGTTATTGCGTACTGCCGTCGGCACGCACAACAAAGCGTGCCGTACGACGAGTGCGGTTGTATTCAGGCTCTTGAATCGCCGCCCCATTGACGGTGATCGACACATCGGGCGCATTGCCCAAGAAAACCTTAAACGGCGCTGTTCCTTCCAGGCGCACTGAGGCCCCCGGCTCTAGCATATCGAACAGCAAGCGCTCGCCCGCATCATCGCGCACCTCCGCCCACGACTGGGCGCTAGAGACCAGCACTAAGCTATCCGCATTAGAGCTTGCATTCAATGACTCGGCAATCTCAATCGCACTGGGCGAGGCACTGGGCGCAGCAGTCGAGGCAGTTGTAGTGGTAGCTGCAGCAGACAGACCAACAGGCACAGCCTCTGGCCCTGAAGCGGTCCCTGAGATACTCCCTGAGGCCGTCCCTGAAACGGGCTGTGATATGGGCTGTGATATGGGGTCAGGCGACGCTGCAGCGCTCGTGGTAGTTGATGCGGCAGCCGCGCTGGGCTGGGGCGTGAGTAGCTCTAGTTCGTTGAGCTGCGAGCGTACGCTTTCCGCCAGTTCCTGCGCTAGCTGCTCGCTGCTGTCAATCGCTGTTGCCGCCGGTGTTGTTTCTTCTGTCGCGGGCGCCGCCGACACATCGGGAGCTTCGGGCACACCGCCATCGCGACTGACCCACCAGAAGCCTGACAGGCCGAGCACGATCAGTAGCAGCAACACCGTCATCCAGCGCGTTAAGGCACCAGAGTTGGTGTTCTTGGGCTCGTTCTCTGGCGTCACCAGGTCGGGGTCACGAAAACCCTGGCGTTGGTATTTGTCTACGACAGGCTGTTCTTCTATCCCGAGAAGCCGGCAATACGAGCGCAAATATCCCCGCACAAACGCAGGCTCTGGCAGCACGTCGAAAGCTTCGGTCTCTAGCGCCACAATCGCTTTGGCGGGCAAATTCATTTGTCGAGCCACGTGCTCGACACTCATATCTTGTTCTTGCCGCGCCCGCGAGAGCGTCAGCCCGAGGCCCACATCTTGCGCCGGTTGCGCCGGCGCAGGAGGAGAGATATCAATTACGTTATCAGTCGTCATAAGCTTGGGGTACTTTGGTTGAGGGCCACGCCATAGGCGGAGGCCGCCTGCGTATCGCCTGCGGCCAGCGCCACTTTCACGGCCAGGCTTAAGCTTTGCGCGTCACCGGCGCTTTGGCGGTGGAATTGGTTCATCAGATCCAGCGCGTCGCGAGGACGCCCCTGTAGTAACAGCGCTTCGGCCAAGGCCAGATTCGCATCGGCAAAACGCGGACGAATGCCTAATGCACGCCGCGCCCAGCGCTCAGCATTGAGTGCATCGCGCTGTTGCAGCGCACACAGCGCCGCATTGGCGCTCGCAAATTCGGGCGCTTCGTTGAGCGGATTGTCCGCCGCCAAGGCAAAGTTCTTAAACGCCTCACCATAGCGCTCGACGCGGCACTGCGCGACCGCCAGCGCATTGCGATAGGCAGAATGCCCGGCCTGATTCTGCGACGACTCGACCGCGCGTTGGTGGTACGCGACCGCCTGTTCACGCTGTCCCATGCGTTCAAGCAGCAGGCCAAACCCGCTGAGCGCACCGGGCATATCGGGCCGCTGTGCCAGGGCTTTCTCGAAGCGTTCTTTAGACAAGCTCAGTTGGCCACGCTCCAGATAGGCCATGCCCAGATCGGTGTTGATACGGGCCGCCTCTGGGGTGCGAGCGGGTGAGCTTGCGCAGGCGCTCAGCGCCAGTATCCAGAGCAGGGCGGGATATGCACGGTGCGGCCATCCCCTCACCGTTGCTCCCCGAAACGCGGCGCGCTGAACTTGTTGTCACGGCGGCTTTTATCATCGACTTGCCCCGCCAGTTGCCCACAGGCGGCGTCGATATCATCCCCGCGAGTGCGGCGTTTGGTGGTGCGCACACCGGCATGATTCAGCACGTCCCAAAAACGATCTATCGCGGCATTACTCGATCGCGTATAGCCCACCCCCGGGAAGGGATTAAAGGGAATTAGGTTCACTTTGCTTGGCAAGTCGCCCAAGAGCTTCACCAATTGGCGCGCGTGCTCGGGCTGATCATTCACGCCAGCGAGCATGACGTATTCGAACATCACATGTGTCTTGCGGTCGCGATCTACCCAGCGACGACAGGCGTCCATGAGCACTGCCAAGGGGTATTTTTTGTTGATCGGCACCAGCTCGTCACGCAGCGCGTCATTGGGCGCGTGCAGCGATACGGCTAAAGCCACATCGACCGATTCGCGGAGCTTGTCAATGGCCGGCACAATGCCCGAAGTGCTGACCGTAACGCGGCGCTTGCTCAGCCCATACGCCATATCGTCGATCATGATATTGAGCGAAGGGATGAGATTAGCGAGATTCGCCAAGGGCTCGCCCATCCCCATGATCACGACATTGGTGATGCGCGCCGCAGCGGCGCCAGTGCCCTCTGCCAGCGCCTCTAGACGCTGATTGGCGACCCAGATTTGTCCCACAATCTCAGCGGTGCTGAGGTTGCGATTGAATCCTTGGCGCGCCGTGGCACAAAACGAGCAATCGAGCGCGCAGCCCACTTGTGTAGAGACACAGAGGGTGCCGCGCCCGTTGTCGGGAATATAGACCGTCTCGATGGCGTTGCCGCCATCGAGCTGGAGCAGCCATTTGACCGTGCCATCGTCAGAGACCCCTTCGAAAATCACTTGCGGCCCGCGCACCTCGACCGTCGCACCCAGGCGCGCGCGCATCGATTTGCTCAGGTCAGTCATATCCGAGAAGTCGCTGACCCCGGCGTGGTACAGCCACTTCATCATCTGACTGGCGCGAAACGGCTTGTCCCCCCTCTCGACCAACCAGCGCCGCAGCGCGTCTTGGTCCAGACCTAGTAGATTCAGCCGTGGCGCAGTCATGGCAGTCACTAGCGAGTGCGCTCGCACACGCCTTCGGGGAAGAAAAACGCGATTTCAGCAGCAGCGGTATCAGGACCATCTGAGCCGTGTACGGCGTTCTCATCGATGCTGCTCGCAAAATCGGCGCGAATAGTCCCTGGTGCCGCGTCTTTAGGATTGGTCGCACCCATCACGTCGCGGTTGACTGCAATCGCGTTCTCGCCTTCGAGCACTTGCACCATCACCGGACCAGAGGTCATGAATGACACGAGGTCGTTGTAGAAAGGACGCTCTTTGTGCACCGCGTAAAACTCGCCTGCGCGCTCAGCGCTCAGGTGCATCATTTGGCTGGCAATCACGCGCAGACCAGCCGCTTCAAAACGGCTATAAATTTGACCGATTACGTTTTTCGCAACGGCATCAGGTTTAATAATCGAGATAGTGCGTTCCACTATGCGCTCCAGGTAGACTAATCAAACCTTCAAGTCTACCGTGCTCGACTCGATGCCGCTAGGGTTGAGCGTCGCAGATTCACGACAAATCAACACTCAGCACCGTATCGACCAAGCCACGATCGCGGTTGTGAAGCTGTAACGACTGCATCAGGCCCGCTGCATCACTAGGTAAACTAGGCGGTGAACTAGACGGTGAACCCGACGCCTGTTCACAGAGCCATTCGGCCAGCGCGATCGCCACTGGTCCACCAAAAACGCGATGCCGCCACTGGCCTTGTTCGCGATAAAAACACCAATACGCCCCCGCGAGCCGGTCACCCGCCTCGCGCTCGGGGGCAGTGCTGGCGCGGGCGACATAGCGCGGCGCCAAAAAGCGCTGCATGACCGCTTCAGAGTATTTCATGCGTGGTGGCTCATTGCGGGCTTGTCATTATGTGTCGATTGGATGAGCCGACTGAACGGGTGGCAACAAAGGGGGCGACAGTGCACGCAAGCGACGGACCTCGCGCGCCAGACACTGCCCCGCCAAGCGGGCCTCATCAAGCGTGGTATCCACCCCAAACGACACCCTCACCGCGCCTTGTGCTGCCAAGGCATCAACGCCCATGGCACTCAGTACGTGTGAGGCTTCGAAGCGCTGCGACGCACAAGCCGAGCCGCTGGACACGGCGATCTCGGGCATGCCCAGAATCAGGCTCTCTCCCTGCACCCCGTCAAAGCCAAGATTAACAATATGCGGCACGCCTTCGCCGTGCACGCGCCAAGCGCCCACATCGGCTAGTTCGTGCAGCAGCGCCGCCCGCAGATGCTGCGCGTGCTGCCATAGCTCGTGTCGGCGCGCTTCGGCCTGTTCTGCTGCCACCACCAGCCCCGCCACTTGGTGCAGGGCTTCGGTCCCGGCGCGGCGGCCGCGCTCTTGCCCGCCGCCGTCAATGATCGAGCGCAGGCGCACACTGGCCCGCACACGCAGCGCGCCTATCCCCTTGGGGCCGCCGCATTTGTGCGCATTAAACGTCGTCATATCGCTGTGCTGGCACAGCACTAAGGGATCGAGTTTGCCCAAGGCCTGCGCGGCATCCACGTGCAGCCCAGCGCTATGCGCCTGACAGCGGGCGTACAAGCCCGCTAGATCTTGCACCACACCCGTTTCGTTGTTCACCGCCATCACCGATGCCAGGGTATGCGGCTGCAGTGCACGCGCAAAGCTCTCGGCATCAAGATGCCCTTGCGCATCGACGGGGACAATCTGACAGTCGTAGCCTTCTGTGCGCAGTGACTCGGCTACTTCGAGCACAGCAGAGTGCTCCGTCGCCACGCTCAGTAGCTGACCTCGACGATAAAGCCAGCCGCGCAAGGCCAGATTATTGGCCTCCGTGGCGCTGCCAGTGAAGACAATCTCGCCAGCTGCGACGCCTAGCAAAGCGGCAAAGCGCTGCCGATACTCATCGAGCAGCGCGGCGGCGGCGGCCCCAAAAGCGTGGGTAGACGAGCCGGGATTACCGAACTCTAATAATGCCTCGCGCATCGCGTCCACAACGGCGGGCTGCAGCGGCGTGGTTGCAGCGTGGTCGAGGTAGCGTGCTAACAAGAGATTTTCTTGCACATCTCGGCTTCGTCGTCGTCGAGCTGCTCTTGCAGGGGTTTCAGGCGCTCGACCTCTTGGCCCATAGAGCGCAATGACTCACACATGCTGTCCATGCGTTTGTCAGACTCTTCAATGTGTCCCAGCATTTTGTGTAACAACTGCTCCACTGGATCGGCAGTGCTGGTGGTCACGCCGTAGGCGTCGAACCCTTGATTGGCTTGGGCAACCCGTGGCCCGCCGCGCACAATATGCCCCGGTACGCCCACGACCGTGGCGCCAGGGGGAACGGGCTTGATCACCACCGCATTAGACCCCACACGCGCGTTTTCGCCCACAGTAAAGGGACCAAGAATCTTCGCACCCGCGCCCACTACGACGCCATTTCCTAGCGTGGGATGACGCTTACCGCCATTGAGACTGGTGCCGCCGAGCGTCACGCCATGATAGAGCGTAACGTCGTCGCCGATTTCTGCGGTCTCGCCAATCACCACCCCCATGCCGTGGTCAATGAAAAAACGCTGCCCAATCACCGCCCCCGGGTGAATCTCGATGCCCGTCAGCCAGCGTGCGAGATACGACACCCAGCGCGCCAGCCAGCGCGCCTTCCACTGCCACAAGCGATGAGTCAGGCGATGGAACAGCAAAGCGTGCAAGCCAGGGTACGTCGTCAACACTTCAAAGACATTGCGCGCCGCGGGATCGCGCTGGAACACGCTGTTAACGTCATCGCGAATTTGCGTCCACATAGAGAGGCTCCGACTATTGAGAGTCTTGAATGTCCCGAGCATTGTACGCCTCAGCACGCGCGGATTCAGCGCTCTTGTCGACAGGATGAACATCATCAAGCCCATCGCGAGGCCCATCGAGAGGCGCACCAGGATGTACATGCCGGATCACCGCCGAACAAAAACCGCGCATGATCTGGTATTCCGAACGCGTCCACTGCACGCGGCCGCACAGTCGGCGCAGCCGGCGCATCAGCTGTTTGGGTGAGCGGGGGTTTAAAAACTTCACCGCGACCGCCGCGCTTTCGATGTGACCGAGCATTTTCTCGAAGTCTTCGCGCGGGATCAGAGGGTCGCGCTTGCGCGCTCCGCCAGATTTGCGCTGTGGTTGGAGTTCGCGCTGACTCTCCAGCCACTGGCGACGCAAAGCATAGGCCGCCACTTGTACGGCAGCGGCCACGTTCAGCGACCCAAATTCTGGATCAGAGGGGATATTCAGGCGCAGGTCACAGCGCTCAAGCTCCGCATTGGTGAGTCCCGATGCCTCGCGCCCCAAAACAATAGCGACCTGCGCGCCCTCAGCGGCGGTACTCAGCGCACGCTCGGCCATTTGTTCCGGGCTGAGCGTCATCCAGTCGAGCGTGCGATCGCGTGCGCTGGCTCCAATCACCAGTTGGCAATCGGCCACCGCCTCGCCCAAAGTGTCGAAGCACTGCACACCATCGAGCACATCATCGGCCCCTGAAGCCATCACCCGCGCGGCCGGTGCCGGAAACTCGCGCGGCGCGACCAAACGCAGGCGATGTAGGCCCATCGTCTTGATAGCGCGGGCGGCGGCGCCGATATTCCCAGGGTGACTGGTTTGCACCATGACAAAAACGAGACGGTCTGCGGAGTTCATAAGGGGTCGTGCGTGGTAAAATCCGCAGTTTATCCCCGAAAGCACACTATGCATCCCCTTTTGAATATCGCTGTACGCGCGGCGCGCGCGGCAGGCGACGTGTTGGTGCGCCAATTTGACCTGCGTGACCAGCTCGTTGTGGAGAGTAAAGCGGCCAATGATTTTGTCAGCGACGCGGACCGCCGTGCCGAGCGAGAAATCGTGCAGCACATCCGCAAGGCCTACCCCGAACACGCGATTCTTGCCGAAGAATCCGGCGCCGATGGCGAAGATGAAGTCACCTGGATTATCGACCCGCTTGATGGCACCACTAACTTCTTGCGGGGCTTGTCGCATTTTGCCGTCTCGATCGCCGTGACGGTACGCGGCGAGCTTGACCAAGGCGTTATCTACAACCCCTTGACGCAGGATTTGTACTGCGCATCGCGCGGCAAAGGCGTCACGCTCAATAGCCGTCGCTTGCGCGTAGGCAAGCGCAAAGACTTTCAAGGCGCGCTGCTC
>CAKZUS010000053.1 GCA_937921805.1 uncultured Granulosicoccaceae bacterium | reverse complement strand
GGGCACACTCAGCCAGGCGCGCGCTGTTCAGAGTCAAAGCTCACAGCTCGAGTCGAACCGCATCCAGGTGAAGGTGGAGCTACAGGCGGATTGCTATGCGGGCGTGTGGGCGTACTACGCCAACCGTGATCGCCAGATGCTCGAAGCGGGCGATGTGGAAGAGGGCATGGCGGCAGCGGCGGCAGTGGGCGATGACCATTTGCAGCGCCAAGCTGGGCGCAGGGTGGTGCCGGAGGCATTTACGCACGGCTCTTCGGCGCAGCGCAAGCAATGGCTCAACGTGGGACTGCAGAGCGGGAGCGTTGAGGCCTGTAATACGTTTAATGGCTAGTATCTAGTCATTCCCAAAGAGATCGCGGGTAAAGACCTTGTTGCGCACGTCTTCGAGGTCTGCAGAGAGCCTATTGGCGACGATTACATCGGCTTGGGCTTTGAACTCTGGCAAGTCGCGCACGACTGGGGAGTGGAAGAAATGCGCCTCGTTGAGCATCGGTTCGTACACGATCACTTGTACGCCCTTTGCTTTGAGGCGTTTCATGATGCCCTGGATGCTGGAAGTGCGGAAATTGTCAGACCCCGCTTTCATCACGAGGCGATACACGCCAACAGTGCGCGGATTTCGGGCCAGAATGCTATCGGCGATAAAGTCTTTGCGCGTGGTGTTGGCGTCGACAACGGCCTGGATGAGGTTCTGCGGCACGTTGTCATAGTTGGCGCGTAGCTGTTTGGTATCTTTGGGCAGGCAATAGCCGCCGTAGCCGAAACTGGGATTGTTGTAGTGACCACCGATACGCGGGTCGAGGCACACGCCGTCGATGATGTGACGGGTATCGAGGTCGTGGATCTGCGCATAGGTATCGAGTTCGTTGAAATACGCTACGCGCATAGCGAGGTAGGTGTTGGAGAACAGCTTTACGGCTTCGGCTTCGGTCGACTCCATGGTCAATACCGGCGTTTCGGGCGCTTTGGATCCGGCCACGAGCAAGGCGGCGAAGTGCTGCGCGCGCTCTGAGCGCTCGCCAATGATGATGCGAGACGGATAGAGGCTGTCGTGCAAGGCGCGGCCTTCGCGCAGAAATTCTGGTGAGAACAAGAGATTGTCGGTGTTCAAGGCAGCGCGCATGCGCGCGGTGAAGCCGACCGGTACGGTGGATTTGATCACGATTGCGGCTTGAGGAGCATGGGCGAGCACGTCGCGTATGACCCGCTCGACTGAACCTGTATCAAAGAAGTTCGTAACCGGGTCGTAGTCGGTAGGGGTGGCGATAATGACCCACTCGGCCCCCGCGTAGGCTTCTTGAGCGTCGAGGGTCGCATGCAGCGTTAGCGGTACAGCGTCAAGGTAGTGCTGGATATCAGGGTCGTCAATAGGGGACTCGCGGCGCTGAATACGGGCCACCTTTTCGGGATCTATATCTAGGGCGTAAACATGGTGGTGTTGCGCCAAGATCACCGCATTGGCTAGGCCAACATAGCCGGTACCGACAACCGCTATTTTCATTCTGAACCCAGTGTAGGTATTATGGCTTGACTAGTTTAGGAGTAATAAGCGATGAAATGGTCTCTATCACTATTATTAAGCGCAGCACTGGCTGGAAATGCCCTGGCGACTGAGTGGGATGTCTCGTTGTGGGGCAAGCGCCGCGCCTTTACCGAGCACGTTGAAAAGCTCAGCGAGCTGGTCGCTGCGAAGACCAATGGCGACTTTACGCTTAATTTGTCGTATGGCGGTTTGTCTAAAAACCGTGAAAACCTCGATGGCATTTCTATCGGTGCCTTTGAAATGGCGCAGTTTTGCGCGGGTTATCACGCCGATAAGAACCCCAGCATCACGGTGCTAGAGCTGCCCTTCCTCGGGGTGCAGTCTTTGGAGCAAGAGATTGCGGTCTCGCAAGCGGTGTATCAACACCCTGCGACTATGGCCGATTTGGCGCGCTGGAACGCGACCTTGCTGATGCCGTCGCCTCTGCCTCAGTACAACATTGTCGGTATGGGCGATGCACCACGGAGCCTGGATGACTTTGCCGGCTTGAGCGTGCGCGCTACGGGCGGCATTGGTGCGGCCCTGAAAACGCTGGGCGCCGTCCCGACTTCTATGTCTGCCTCAGAGGTGCGTCAAGCGCTGGACTCTGGCGTGGTCAAAGCGGTGTCGTTTGCGCCGCATGCGCATATGTCGTTTGGCACGGTAGAGACGGCGCAGTGGTGGACGACTAACCTCAACCCTGGCACCGTGAACTGCCCCGTAGTGGTCAATAGCGATGCTCTGGCGGATCTGCCTGATGCGCACCGCGAAGCCCTGCTTAGCTCTGTTGATGAGGCACTGGCGCACTACGTCGCGAACTACAACGGCGCAACTATGGAGCGTTGGGGACCGATGCTCGACGAGAAAGGCATCGAGCGCGTGAGCTATACCGACGCGGAGCTAGGCGCTTTCCGTGACGCGGCGGCAGGTCCGGCGGCGAGTGCATGGATTGAGAAAAATACGGCGGCGGGCTTGCCAGCGCAAGACCTGTATGACCTGGTAACAGGAATGTTGAAATAGCCTCGCAAGCGGCTATTGCTCACGACAACAGCTGGCTGAGCCGGCTGGATCGTCGGCTGCTGCGCGTCGAGGAGGCTTTGGCCTTGCTCGGCGGCGTGGCAGTGTTTGGCC
>CAKZUS010000052.1 GCA_937921805.1 uncultured Granulosicoccaceae bacterium | reverse complement strand
TGCTCAACTACCAAGAGCAAAGCTATATAGACCGTCTGGAACCCGCACTGGCATCAGTGCGAGATCAATCGGCACTTCTGTATCAGAGTAGTAATAGCCTGGAGGTGCCGAGCTTACTCAATTCATCGGCAACGCTACGCGCCTTGGAGCAGTTCGAAGATACCAGTGCCGCACTGCATGACCACCTTTCGGGGGTCATGCGTCAGTCACAGCACTCTGCAACAGAAAAATTGGTGAAAATCCGTTACAGCTTCTTGGGACTGCTGGTTGTTAGTAGCTTGATATTGCTCCTCGCTGCCTGGGGGTTGTCGAGAAACATTAAGCGCTCGATTAGTCTAGTCATAGATGCAGTAGAGGATTTGGCAGAGGGGCGTTTGGAGGCAGAATCACCCAGGCTCTCCGATAGCGATTTACAGCGCATGCTCGATGCCACGAGTCGGGCTAAGCAGCGGCTGCGCACGATGGTGCAAGAGCTTGATGAGACGCTTAACTGCGTCTCGCTCGGCAACATGGAAAACCAACTTAAAGGCGAGTATCCGGGGCAATTCCAAGGCTTGCGGAACAGCGTGAATCGCACTGTATCGCAGTTACAGCAGGTCTTTACGATGATTTCGCGCGGAGCGATTGAAGTGAGCTTGGGTGCGCGTGAAATCGCTGCGGGGAATCTTGACTTGAGCCAGCGCACGGAGCAACAGGCGACGAGCCTAGAGTCGACCTCGGCAACCATGCGGGAAATGAGCAATATTGTGAGCGATAACGCGGTTCGTGCCGTCGATGCGGATGCGCTGGCGCGTACGGCCCGTGCGCACGCTGAAAGTAGCGCCCAAGCGCTCAATACCACCATCGCGGCGATGAAAGAAATTAAGTCCTCTTCGGATGAAATTTCAGCCGTGACGATTGTGATTGACGATATTGCCTTTCAGACTAACCTGCTAGCACTCAATGCCTCTGTCGAAGCCGCGCGCGCTGGGGAGCAAGGACGGGGGTTTGGTGTGGTGGCAAATGAGGTACGCAGCTTGGCGCAGCGCAGCGCAGAGGCAGCGAAAAAAATAGAGCGCTTGATCGATAACAGCAACGCCAAAGTGGCAGAAGGAGTGCGACAGGTCGATCACTTTAGCAACATGTTGTACGAGATTGAGGGGACGAGTAAGCAAGTGTGCGAGTATGTGAGTAGCATCTCCACCTCGACCTCTGAGCAGTCCGCTGGCATTGCTGAGATTAGCCGCACGATGTCTGATATGGACCATATTACGCAGCAAAACGCGGCCTTGGTCGAAGAGGCAACAGTCGCGAGTCAGGCGATGGATCAGCAGGCGCGCCAACTCGCGTGTCTCATCGATCGCTTTGGAAAAACAGGGGTAGATGTCAATATGGCGCCCCACTTAGCCGTGGGCGCCGAAACGGATATGCCTGCGGCGTTGCCCGTGAAGCCGCCCACGAAGTCGCCGCGTGCACGAAATGCCAACGAAGAGTCTGCGCCTGCTAAGCAGTCACCCGCGCCCATCGTGCCCAGCTATGCTCCCGCTCAGGCTATAGCCGAGCCTGGCAGCGCCGCGAAAAAAGATGAGAGCGAGTGGGAGAGCTTTGAGTAAGGCTCAGCGCTCCCACTGCGTCACATCCTTTGTGCACGATTGAGTGCATGGCCTTATGGCGAAGAGGCTTGCGCCTCAGCGATCAACTGTAAGGCGCGCTCGCGCAAGGCACTCTGCGGGTATTTCTCTAGCATGGCTTGTGCGCGCGTTGCTGCTGCCGTGTAGGAGCCACGCGTTAGGTAATACTGCGCGATATCTAGCTCATGCTTCGCCATCTGCTCGACCAAGAAGCGGTATCGCTTTTGCGCATCGACCGCGTATTCGCTGCTGGGGTAGCGCTCAATCAAGATGCTGAAATCCTGTGCAGCCTCAGCGAGCATACGCTGGTCGATCTGCGATAGCTGGCGCGGGAAGTACGCGTCAAGCATTCCCTTGCCGCGATCAAAGTTGCTAATCGCTTTAATGTAGTGGGCGTAGGGAACGAGTGGGCTAGTGGGGTGTTGGCGTAGGAATAAGTTGGAAATATCTACTGCTTTCTCGAACTCTTCTAGGCCATAGTACGCATAGGCGAGGTCCAGTTTAGCCGGGACGCTATAGCGACTTGTCGGGTAAGTGGCGGCCAGTTGCTCTAGGGCCGTGCTGGCAAAACGGAAGTCGTCGTTTTGTAAGGCCGCTTTGGCGCTGCTGACCAGAGTCTCAGCATTGGTATCGGGTGCTAGGCTCGGCGCGCTACTGCACGCTGCGGCCAGCGCGATTACACTGCACAACATGGCGTATCGAATAGTATTCATAACAAGGGTAGAAGTGCGATTTATGCACATAAGTATAACGGGCGAAATGATCGCCACGCAGGCTTTTCTTGCCGACCACCGCAGGCGAGCCGATGAGCGATAGCCCAGAGTACGAGCCGCACCATGCTTGTGTTACGTCTTTGGGCCATCGCCAGCGTTTAGATCGCTGGCTGGCGGACGTTGCTGAGGGCGTCTCGCGCGTGCGGGTGCAAGGCTGGATTGAGGCCGGTCTTGTTCAAGTGAACACCCGCTCGGCGCATGGCAAATTGCGCCTGCAGCTCGGCGATGAAGTGCAGTGGTCAGTGCCAGCACTGGTAGAAGAAAGCGCCGTGCTGGCACAAGACCTCGACATCGACCTGCTCTATAGCGATGCAGACATCGCGGTGATTAATAAACCTGCCAACTGGGTGATGCACCCTGCGGCAGGGCACCACGATGGCACGGTCCAGAATGCGCTGCTGCACCACTTTCCACAAACGGCCGTGTTAGCGCGCGCTGGACTGGTGCATCGTTTGGATAAAGATACGACGGGCCTGTTTGTGGTCGCACTGAATGAAGCCGCACGGGTGCATTTGGTTGATCAGCTGCAAGCCCGCAGTGTCTCGCGCCAATACCTGGCCCTGGCCTTGGGGGATGTGCACGTAGATGGCAGCATAGAGGCCCCGATTGGGCGCCACCCCCGCGAGCGCAAAAAAATGGCGGTGCACCCGCTGGGTAAACCAGCAATTACTCACTACCGCGTGCTAGAAAGCGGTAGTGGCTTGAGCTTGTTGCAAGTGTCACTGGAGACGGGACGGACCCACCAGATTCGAGTCCACTGCGCGCACATGGGCCACCCGCTGGTTGGAGACCCCGCCTACGGGCGTAGGCACCTACCGCGCGGGATCCCCCGCGAGTGGCGAGAAGTGCTGACACATTTCCCACGCCAAGCGCTGCATGCCCAGCGCCTGCGCTTGGTGCATCCCCGCAGTGGTAAGTCGATGGAATGGCGTGCGCCTATCCCTGAGGATTTGCGCCACTTGCTCTATTGCCTGGGAAGCGATCATGTGGACGGCCCATAAGTTCGGCCCTGTACAGGTGTGGCAGAGTGACCGCCTCGCCGAAGGGGGAGGGCACAATGTGGCCCTGCACGTCGGTGATCATCCCGCTCGTGTGCACACATACCGCCAAGCCCTGCGGCGACAATTGCCGCAAGAGCCGCTGTGGCTGCACCAGGTGCATGGTAGCCGCTGCGTTTATGCGCCCAACGCGCTCTATCACGAAGCCGCCGATGCAGCGTGGAGCGACCACACTTGCCAGCCGCTGGCCGTGATGACTGCCGATTGCTTAGCCGTTGCATTGTGGTCTGAGCGCAGCGTGGCCGTGGCCCATGCCGGGTGGCGGGGGCTGGTCGCTGGGGTGTTGGAACAAACACTGGCCGCGATGGGCGGGGCGACGCAGGCGTGGCTCAGCCCGTGCATTGGCCGTGAGTGCTTTGAAGTCGGGCAAGAAGTACTTGATGCGGCAGTAGCGAGCGACCCCGGCGCTGAGTCGGCTTTTCGTCCTCTTGGCGGCGGGCAATACTGGGCCGATTTGCCGGCGCTGGCCGTGCGTCGTTTGCAGGCCATGCACGTTGAGGTGATCAACCCGCGCCCACCCTGCACGCTTTGCGATCCCCAGCGCTGGTATTCACATCGGGGCAGTGGTGGTCGAGCAGGGCGCTTGGCGACGCTTATCTGGCGTGACTTGATTTTCTAGGCGTCGCCCGCAAATTCCCTGGCAATACCACTTATTGCGAGGCTCCGCCATGCGTAGCGATGCACTGACCCAAACTTTCCAAAATGCTCTGAGCGCGGCGCAAAGTCTCGCCTTGGAGCACCAACAGCAAATGCTCGATCCTCTGCACGTGCTAGGCGCTTTGGTGCGCCCTGGTGCGAGCGGCGTGGATGGCGTGCTAAGGCGCTGCGGCGTAGAGCTGAGCGCTTTGCGCCGCGACATTGATACCGAGTTCAAGCGTTTGCCACAAGTGACGTCGACCCAGTCGAGCGATGTGCAGGTGGCGCCAGAGCTACTGCGTCTGCTCAATCGCTGTGAGCAGTTGGCGCGGCAACAAGGCGATCGCTTTGTCGCCAGTGAGATGTTCCTGCTGGCCTTGCTCGATGAGGGACGCAGCACTGCCGCGCAGCTTTTGCAGCGCCATGGCGTGCAGAGCGAAGCGCTGCAGACGCATATCCAAGCCGTGCGCGGTGGGCGAGGTGTCGATGACGCCAACGCCGAGGAAACCCGAGAAGCGCTCAATAAATACACGATCGACCTCACCGCTTTGGCAGAGCAAGGTAAGTTGGATCCCGTCATTGGGCGCGATGACGAGATTCGCCGTGCTGTCCAAGTGCTGCAGCGGCGCACTAAGAATAATCCGGTGTTGATTGGCGAGCCAGGCGTGGGAAAAACTGCGATTGTCGAGGGCTTAGCGCAGCGTATTGCCGCGCACGAGGTGCCAGCAGGGCTGCTAGGAAAACGCGTTCTCTCGCTCGATCTTGGTGCCCTGCTCGCGGGAGCCAAATTCCGTGGTGATTTCGAAGAGCGGCTCAAGGCCGTGTTGGTGGAGCTGGCTGATGATGGCGAGGTTGTGTTGTTTATTGATGAGCTACACACCTTGGTGGGGGCTGGCAAGACCGAAGGCTCGATGGATGCGGGAAATATGCTCAAGCCTGCGCTGGCGCGCGGGGAGCTGCGCTGCATTGGTGCCACGACGCTCAATGAATACCGGCAACACATCGAGAAAGACGCGGCACTGGAGCGGCGCTTTCAGAAAGTGCTGGTGGAGGAGCCGAATACTGAAGACACCATCGCTATCCTGCGAGGCCTGAAAGAGCGCTACGAGGTACACCACGGTGTTGCCATAACCGATGCGGCCATTGTCGCGGCGGCGTCGTTGTCCCAGCGCTATATCAATGACCGTCGTCTGCCCGATAAAGCCATTGATCTTATTGATGAGGCGGCCAGTCGTCTGCGCATGGAGATTGACTCTAAGCCCGAGTCGCTCGATCGCTTGGATCGGCGTTTGATTCAATTGCAGATCGAGCGTGAAGCGCTAAAGCGCGATACAGATGCGTCGTCTCAGCGTAGCCTCGAGGCCTTGGATACGGTGATCAATACTCTGCGCGAAGAGCAAGAGGAGCTGGAAGTGCGCTGGCGTGCGGAGAAGTCTATTGTCGAGGGCAATTCGGTCTTGATGGAGCGCTTGGAGCGAGCGCGGCGTGATTTTGATGTGGCCCAGCGGGGGGGAGATTTGGCCAAAATGGCTGAATTGCAATATGGCACGATCCCAGCGCTGGAGCGACAAATCGCAGAGGCCGATGCCCCGGTGCTGGAGAGCGCCCCTGAAGCGGCTCCCACTCTGCTGCGCCGCCATGTGGGAGATGCTGAGGTGGCGGAGATTGTCGCGCGCTGGACGGGTATACCGATGACCCGCATGCTCCAAGGAGAGCGGGAGCGCTTGCTGGAGATTGAGCAGCACCTCGGTGGGCAGGTCATAGGGCAAGAAGAGGCCGTGCGTGCCGTGGCCACGGCAGTGCGCCGCGCCAGGGCGGGTTTGTCTGATCCACAGCGCCCCAATGGGTCGTTTTTGTTCATGGGTCCCACTGGCGTCGGGAAGACGGAACTGTGCAAGCAGCTCGCACAGTTCTTGTTCGACAGCCCAGAGGCGATGGTGCGCCTAGATATGTCTGAGTTTATGGAGAAACACAGCGTGTCGCGCTTGCTGGGAGCACCTCCTGGTTATGTCGGCTATGACCAGGGGGGGTATTTGACCGAAGCGGTGCGCCGTAAACCCTACTCGGTGATATTGCTAGACGAAATCGAAAAAGCGCACCCAGATGTCTTTAATGTGTTGCTGCAAGTGCTCGACGACGGACGTTTGACTGATAGTCAGGGACGAACGGTGGATTTTCGTAACACCGTGGTAATTATGACTTCGAACTTGGGAAGCGAGTCTATCCTGGCATCACAGAGCGAACCGGCGGTCTTGCAAGCGATGTTGATGGCGCAGCTACGCAAGGCGTTTCGGCCGGAGTTTCTCAATCGGATTGATGACGTCGTGATTTTTAAGGCCTTGGATGAAAGGGCTATTGCGCGCATTGCTGCCTTGCAAGTGCAGGTTGTAGCGCAGCGCTTGGCGGAGCAGCAGGTGAGCCTGCGCGTGAGCGATGAGGCTTTGCGCTGGCTGGCGCAACAGGGCTACGATGTCGAGTATGGTGCGCGTCCGCTCAAGCGCGCGGTGCAACAGTATCTGATCGACCCCTTAGCGGAGGCGCTGTTGGCGGGGCGGTGTGGAGAAAACGTCGAAGTGAGTGTGGCGTCCAATGGCGAAGCGCTGGTTTTTGGCAAGCACAGTGCTGAGACGAAGAGCAAGCTCAGCGTCGTAGGGGGCTAGGTCGTAGTGAGATAGATCGTAGAAGAGGGTTAGCTCGTGACCACGCGATCTCGCCCGCCTTCTTTGGCTGCATAGAGGGCCTTGTCAGCGCGCTCGTAGATGTCATCGCGCTGATCAATGCCATTCATCAAGGTCAAGCCGATGGAGATACTGATCCCCACGGCCTTGCCGCGATGATTAAAGCCACTCTCCGCGACGCATTGGCGAATGGACTCGCACAGGGTTTGCGCTGTTTCTAGGTCTGTGTCGGGCATGAGCAGCGCAAACTCTTCTCCACCAATGCGCGCAAAAAAGTCATGGCTACGCACACTGTTGTGTATGAGATTGGCAATCAAGGCCAGTACACGATCGCCCGCTTTGTGTCCGTATTGATCGTTGATACGCTTGAAGAAATCAATGTCCATCAGCGCGTAGCACAAGCTGCTACCCGTGCTGGCAATCTGCCCATGCAGCTCCTGGAAACGCTGCTCGTAGGCAAAGCGATTGGCGATACCGGTGAGTGTGTCTACCAAGAGCTGTTTGTTGGTGTCATCGAGGCGTACACGCAGGCTTAAGGTTTCGCTCTCCAAAGACTTGAGCTTGCGCTCTAGCTCGCGGTTGCGCTGCTCAGAGAGGCTCAAGCGGGTAGACTCTGTACGCGAGAAGCGCTGCATGCTTTGGCGAACGTTCTCCAGGCGCGTACTGACACGATCGCGCAAATCACTGATGTCGATGGCCTCGTCCAGGTCGGACGCGATATTGTCAATTTCCCCATCGACTTGCTGATTGATCGTGCTATTGCGGAACCGGGCTGTGCGCACGTCATCTTGGCTGTGGCGTACATAGCCTTCAATGGCACTCAGCTCTTGGGTGAACTGCAGCAAGAACCCTTCAATTTTTGCGCGCTCGTTCTTCTGTT
>CAKZUS010000051.1 GCA_937921805.1 uncultured Granulosicoccaceae bacterium | reverse complement strand
AGTGCGCGTGCCGATATGGGGGCGTCCCGCTTTGGCGGGAGCCGTGATTGGATCCATTGGTCTGTGGTTTCCGCAGGTGCTGGGAGTGGGCTATCAGGGGACTGTCGAGATACTCGAGCTGAGCTACCCGACCTTGTTTCTGTGCGGAGTGCTGCTGGCGAAAGTCGTCGCTATGGGCCTAGCGCTCGGTAGTGGGTTTTGTGGTGGGGTGTTTGGTCCGGCCTTGTTGCTCGGAGCGGGAGTAGGGTCTCTGCTAGCGGTAGCAGTGCAGGCGCTGGGCTGGGATCTGCCGGGTGGAGCGATGGCGATGGCCGGCATGGCCGCAGCGGCGGCAGCGATGCTCGGCGCCCCGATTTCTACTACCGTGATTGCCTTCGAGCTGACCCACAACTACGCGGCGATGGTGCCTGTTATGGCTGCTGTTGCGGCGGCGTCATTGCTGATGTCAATGACAAAGCACCCCAGCTTCTTCCGCTGGCAGCTCGCCCAGCGTTCGGTAGATATCGATCACGGTCGTAATCAGACGCTGTGGCGTGTGAGCAGTATCGACAGTGCCGTGTCGCCACTCGTGCCCTGGGCGCAGGAGTGCTCGCCCGGGCAACACGAAGATTGCTTGACTCACGCGTGGGTGGCTTACTCTCAGGGCGATGGGGCAATACACTGCTTTTCACGCGGCGAAGACGAGACAGTCCCTACGCAAGCCATTGAGCACGACACCAGTGTGTACGGCGCCTTGCATGCCTTAGAGTTGTCGCAGGCTTTGGCGCTGCTGGTCACGGATGGCGGGCGCCCCAGTGGTGTGCTGCGCCGCGATCGTTTGTGGCGAGAAGCCGCGCGCCTTGTCGGTGATGCCAGAGTGCGCGAGACAGGCGTGAACTAGCGCTCGCACTATGTCCAATACCTATACATTCATACCTATGCTGCGCTGACCAGTTCCAGCTGTAGAGCCTCGCCCAGAGACAGAGTTTGACTCAGGCGCACTTGGCTGAGCTGCTGGCCTTGGAGGTTGATCGTGCTAAAGCGTTGGATATCCTCTGCAGCGCGGCTGCCCTTGTCCGCAAAGCGCTGCACGCCTTGCAGCAAAGAGTCCGAGCCTTTGCTTTGGTCATTGGAGATGGTGATTTGTAGCCGCGCTAGTTTTTGGAGGAGCTGCGTCTGTGCTGCAAATGAGCCAATGTCATGCGCCATATTGCACGCGTACTCCAGCTCATCAGTGGCCTGCTCCGTGGCCCGGTGCAGGTTCTGTAGCGCGACCAATAGCTCGTCCAAGCAGGCCTTGGCCAGATCAACGCGCTCGGGGCTGTGTTGGCGCCACAGGCTGCTCAAGGCGTCGGCAAACTCAAAGACTTTCTCGCCCACTATTGGGTCAAATTTGCGCAGCCCTTTGGCAGTGGGCTGGCGCGCAATATCAAATAGCAGCCCCATAATGCGTTGCACTTTGCGATACGCTGGCACTGCCGTATAGGCAGAAGACTCAATGTCTTGCAGCGCTGGGAGCAAGGTCATGGCCGCGCGCAGCAGCCAGTCGCGCAGCGAAGACTCTGAGTCCAGGCGCCGCCAGTACACCACGCGTGCGCCGTCGCCAGACCACTGCACTCCGCGCACGCCCAGCCGACAGGCCATGCTCCCGTAGGTCGCTGCAATGCTGCGCCGGTCTACCTCGCTAGAGGCCAGTTGGGGCAGCGAGCTATATAAAGTGCACACGCTGTCGAGTGCCTTGCCGACGACCGTCTCGGGGGGATGGAAATCCCCATTATGCCAGCGCCGCAGTGCTTGGCCCATCAGCGAAAAAGCGCGATTGGCAAACACGATAGTCGCACTGCTATCGACGATGAGAAGAGGGCGTGGTGGGGTAGTGTGGCGGCGTTGCATAGTTGTTGTATTGCTTAGAGTATTGCGTAGAACCGACGCTAGTGTGCCTCGTGTTGGCGGGCAAGACTGCGATGTTGTTCACGCCTTGTAACAATCATTGCACGATGGCGCAGCAACGCGAAGCTGGTTACACTTTGCGTTTTTGTGAGCGCCTTGTGACCCCAGAACGATACCAGCGCATTTGCGCCACGCTAGTGCGTCGCCAGCCTGATTTGCACGTCATCACGGATCGCGTGCACAAACCACATAATGTGTCGGCCATTTTGCGTAGCTGCGATGCGATGGGAGTGCTCAATGCGCATATCGTCACCGATGAGCCCAGCCAGTTCTCCGCTCGCCACGGTATCGCGATGGGATCAGAGAAGTGGATAGAAGTGCACCTGCATCGCACAGTATCCTCGCCTATCCAAACGCTTCAGGCGCAAGGTGTGCAAGTTTTTGCTGCACATCTGAGCGGTACGGCGGTCGATTTTCGCGATGTAGACTGGACCCAGCCCAGTGCGGTATTACTCGGCACCGAGAAGTTTGGTGTGAGTGAGACAGCGCGCGCTGAGGTAGATCAGCATATTGTGATCCCCATGCAAGGCATGGTGGAGTCGCTCAATGTCTCCGTCGCTGCCGCTATCATTTTGTCCGAGGCGCAGCGCCAGCGTACCGTGGCGGGAATGTATGCACAGCGCCGAATCAGCGAGGAGCTGATGACGCGTTTGGCGTTTCGCTGGGGCTATCCCAAGGTTGCTGCGCACTGCGAACAGCACGGCCTGGCGTATCCACCGCTCGACGAGCAGGGGCAACTGCCGCCGGGCGCTCTGTCACAAGATCCACCCCCGCTCTAATTCTGGTGTGATCAAGCGCGCAGGCTTCCGATTGGCGCAATTGTACAAAGAGAGCTGATCCGTTAGGATGAGTTGATGCGAATACTTTCTGTCATCCTTGCACTGCTCTCAGTGCTAGCGTCTCCATTGCAGGCGCGTACCGTCGTCGCGACAACGAGCATGCTGGCCGATGCCGCCCGCCAACTGCTCCCAGCAGACAGCCGCGTCGCGGCCCTGATGGGGCCTGGGGTCGATCCTCACAGCTATCAGCCCACGCGTCGCGACATCCAACGCCTCGCCAGCGCCGATCTCGTGCTCATCAATGGCGTACATCTCGAAGGGCGCATGGATGCAGCGTTCGAGCGCCTACGCGAGGGCGGAAGACGCCTGTGGGTCGCCGCCGAAGCCCTAGATTCTGAGCAACTGATCTGCCTCTAACAAGCTTGTGACCCCCATAT
>CAKZUS010000050.1 GCA_937921805.1 uncultured Granulosicoccaceae bacterium | reverse complement strand
CGATAAATTGCAGTAAGTTCGCCATGGCTCGCCCTTAGAGTAAAGTGTGGGGCGCGACCAAGCAGTGCGATGACTAGTTCGCGGACACCCGCTGGCCGCGCGGAAGGTCTCGAAGTAGAGACCTATGAGGCGGTGTTGAGTTTGTGCTTGATCTGCCGAGACAAGGCCGACATGTCGGCCCGACCTTGCACTTGCGGCTTGAGTATCGCCATCACCGCACCCATTTGCTGCATCGTTTGTGCACCAGAGCTTTCGATGGCGTCGTGAATCAGCGCATCGATTTCGCTTTGTGTCAGGGGCTGCGGGAGAAAATCGGCAATCACCGATATTTCGTACTCTTCTTGTGCCGCCAAATCTTCGCGTGCAGCAGCTCGGTACTGGGTGATCGATTCGCGACGCTGCTTTTGCATCTTGTCGAGAATGCCCAGGACCACCGTGTCGTCAGGCTCGCGGCGCTCGTCTACTTCAAACTGCTTGATGGCGGCGCTGACTAAGCGCAGCACAGCAAGGCGCGGCTTATCGCCCGCCTTCATGCAGGCCTTGATGTCAGTGACGACGCGCTCGCGAAGCATCAGTACAAGCGTACGCGGCGAGACACTTCTTTAGAGAGCTTTTTCTGGTAGCGCTTTACGGCAGCCGCTTTTTTGCGCTTGCGCTCAGAGGTGGGCTTCTCATAAAACTCGCGACGACGGGTCTCAGTCAAGACGCCTGCTTTCTCGCAGCCGCGCTTAAAGCGGCGCAGGGCCAGTTCAAAGGGCTCACTTTCTTTAACGCGTACAGATGGCATGTATTAAACCTAAAATTGGATTTGTGAAATTCACTAGAACACAGCATTATAAATAGTTTTTCGGCTCGACTCAAGGTAAGTTTTGTCTCAGTTCCCACTAGTTCTCGGTATCGAGACCTCATGCGATGAAACAGCGGTGGCTTTGTACCAGGGCGGCCGAGGTCTTTTAGCGCAGCAAATCTACAGCCAAGTGGCGCTGCATGCGCAGTACGGTGGCGTGGTTCCAGAGCTCGCAGCACGCGACCATGTGGCGCGATTGCTGCCGATGGTGCAGCAACTCTGCGCAGAGACCCCCAGGGCCGATCGCGCGGGTGTACGAGGCGTTGAGTGTGTGGCTTATACCGCCGGCCCAGGGCTGCTGGGAGGCTTGTTGGTGGGGAGCTGCGTCGCGCGTGCGCTGGCTTGGGCGCTAGAAGTGCCTGCCATAGCAGTGAATCATCTCGAAGGGCACGTGCTGGCACCGCTGCTAGAGACGACGGATCTTCCTGCTTTTCCGTGGTTGTGTTTGCTCGTCTCTGGGGGGCATACGCAGCTGATTCAGGTGCGCTCTTGGGGAGAGTATTTGCTGTTAGGCGAGACTCTGGACGATGCAGTGGGTGAGGCTTTTGATAAGACGGCCAGCCTGCTAGGTCTAGGCTATCCAGGGGGGGCGGCGCTCTCGATGATGGCGCGCGACGGCGATGCCGAAGCGGTGCGGATGCCGCGCCCTATGCTCGACCGCCCCGGCTTAGATATGAGCTTTAGCGGCCTGAAGACGGCGGCACGCACTGCCTTGGCAGGCGGAGCCGCTCCGGCTGATTTGGCTGCGGGGTTTGAGGCGGCGGTGGTGGAGACTTTGGTCGCGAAATGCCGCCGAGCTTTGCGCCAGTACCCCGCAAATGCTTTGTTTGTTAGTGGCGGCGTTGCGGCGAATCAGCCGCTGCGCTCAGGCTTGCAGAGATTGGGCGAACAAGAATCTGTGTCGCTGTGTTTCCCTAGTTTGGCGCTGTGTACGGACAATGCGGCGATGATCGCCTTGGCTGGAGCAATGCGGGCTTCACACGGCATGTCGCACAGCAGTACTGCGGGTTGTCGCAGCGTGGAGCAGCCCGCTATTGCCCGTTGGCCGCTGGCGTCGTTACTTGCGTTTGAACTGGATGCGGCTTTCTTCGCCGCGCCATAGGCGCAATATGTTGGCATGATGGCGCACGACGACCAGCGTAGCCACGATGGCAAACACCAGTGCCAAGGCATTGTCGCCAAAGCGCAGAAAGATCAGCAGTGGCGCCGCAATACACGCCGTCAATGCCGCTAGCGAAGAGTAGCGGGTCGTCATCGCCACAGCGAGCCACAGCATGGCGGCGATGAGAGCAATGCTTGGGGCACTGGCGAGCAACACGCCGAGCGCTGTTGCCACTCCCTTACCCCCTTGAAAGCGGAAGAAGACTGGAAACAAGTGTCCGAGCTGGGCGCCGAGGATGCTGGCGGCGATAAGCCAGGGGTCTTGGGTGAGGGATGTGGTAATCAAAACGGGAATAAATCCCTTTAGGACATCGCCCACGAGGGTCAAAATGGCGGCCTTTTTGCTGCCACTTCGCAATACGTTGGTCGCTCCGGGGTTGCCTGAGCCTATAGAACGAGGGTCGGCTAGGCCCATTGCACGTGAGACAAGGATGGCGCTAGAAAGTGAGCCTAGCAAGTACGAGGCGACGAGAACAAGGACAAACATGGCAAATCAAAACCTGCGAAAGCGCGCTAATCTTAAGGCTAACCAATTTGTCTTCGCGCCGCCAGTGATCGTTTGGGCGAAGCGATGGAGCCGAGGCGACAGCCTAGGCTGCGTCTGGGCTGTGAAAGAGGCGGCGATCAGGGTGATTTCGGACCTTGAGCTGAATAAAAATGTTGGATAGCATGGTGGTGTTTTGACGCGAGATGGCGAGTCATGATTAATGTGCTGCATGGCGATGGCGACACAGCGGTACTGGAGGTGTGCGGAAACCGCTCCATGAGCTGGCGCGCCAATCTCTGGCTACTGGCTTCATTGGCGCTGATTGCGCTCGTGATTTCAGTGCTTTTTGCGCTGATGGGGCTGTGGTTGGTGCTGCCGTTTGCAGGGGCAGAGCTGCTTGCAGTGGCGGTCGGACTCTACAAAACTTCTCACAAGTTGAGCTGGCGTGAAATAATACGTATTGAACGCCATCACGTCTGTGTTGAAGCAGGCCGTCGTTACCCTGAATGTCGCCTCCAAATTCCGCGCGCTTGGTGTCGCTTGCGGTTTTTGCAAAAGGAGTCGCCATTTGACGTGGGACAGCTAGCATTGTTGCACCATGCGCGTGCAGTGCCGCTAGGTGCTCTATTGGGCCGTGATGAAAAGCAAGTGCTGTATCGGTACTTGCATGCTTATCTTCCCGCCACTGTTTGAGCGGGCCAGTTTTGTTTTTAGATATTGATCTGGAGTGAAGTCAATGAGCCGAGTGAAGCAACTCTTAGGGTGCTTGGCTGGGGTGTTGGGGATGGGCGTTGCTCATGCTCAAAATACCCTCAATATGCCCGTCGGCGTGACCCCGATTAGCCGCGAAGTCTACGATTTACACATGACCATTTTTTGGGTCTGTGTGTGGATTGGGGTCGCGGTGTTCGGCGTCATGTTCTATTCGATGTATGCCCACCGCAAATCACGTGGTGCGCAAGCAGCGACCTTCCATGAGAGCACAACCGTAGAGATCATTTGGACGGCGGTGCCTTTTGTGATCCTAGTCGCGATGGCCTTCCCTGCCGCTAAGACCCTGCTGGCGATGGAAGACATGTCTGATTCTGAGCTGACGGTGAAAGTCACGGGCTATCAGTGGATGTGGCACTACGACTACATTGATCACGGCGTGGATTTCTACTCCCGTCTCAACCCTGAGCACAATGCTGCGCGGCGTCTAGGCTCTGGCATTGATGTCAATCAGTACGAGCACTACCTCAAAGACGTCGACAATGC
>CAKZUS010000049.1 GCA_937921805.1 uncultured Granulosicoccaceae bacterium | reverse complement strand
AATTATCCCCCTGGTAATAGTAGTCGTAGCGATCGTGTAGCTCGCGAGTGAAGCTCCAGGCGCTGTCGTAATCGACTCCGGCGTTCTCGGGGAAAATAATCTTCACGTACATCGCATCGCCCAGCTCTTCTTTGAAAACCGCTAGGCGTGTGTGCATGTCATCAAGGCTGACATCTTCGTAGCGGCTGCCTTCGCGCGTGTCACGAATCTGGTAGCGATTGGCACCGTTTTCGACGAAGTGACGCACGGCGATAACGGTGCGGCCTTTGGCAGAGCGTGCGGGGCGTAGAAGTTTGTCGTATTCGCTTTGTAGGTCTTCGTATTGCGTGTTGAGGGCTGCAAGGCGTTGTTCGGCGGCGAGGGTCTCATTGCGCAGGGCTTGTAGCTGTTCGGCGCTGAGGGCGGCTTGGGTCGAGAGTTCGTTCTCTAGCGTGCCGATTTGCTCTTGTCGAGCCGCTAGGGCGGCTTCGCGCTCAGCGAGCTGGCTCTCGGCTTGGGCGAGGCGCTCATCAGTGGCGCTAAGGCGCAACAAAGTCGCGGCGAGTTCATTTTGGCCGTCAGCGAGCTTTTGTTGCTCTTCGGTTAGGGCTTCGCGCACGTCGGCCAAGGAGCTGTCGCGGCTGAGCAGTTGCTGTTGCTGCGCTTGGGTTTGGGCTTGTAGGGCGATGATCTCGTTGGCTTGTTGCTCGCGTTCAGCGCGAGTCTGTTCGAGGGCGGCGCGGATTTGCTCTAGTGTGCCGCTGAGGTTGTTTTGTGCGGACTCGGTTTGTGCGAGCTGGGCGAGTAGGGCGTCGCGCTCCTCGTTTGCCGTCGCCAGCTCAGCTTGGAGTTGGCGCTTGGCCTCAATCGCTGCGCGGGCGCTGGCTTGGGCGTCGGCGGTGCTTTGCGCTAGGGTTTCTTGGGTGGTCTGTGCGGCGAGGGCTTCGGCCTGGGCTTGGCGCAGCTCTCTATCAAGGCGCGCGCGCGCTTGGGTGAGGGCGATCTGTTGTTCGCGTACGGCGGCGAGTTGTTCTTGTAGGAAATCCGTCTGTCCTTGCAGAAGCTCGCTTTGGGCGGCGGATTGCTCAGCGCTGGTTTGTGCCGTGCGGGCCTCGGCGACAGAGCGAGTCAGGTCGCTGGCCAGTTGCAGGTTGCGGATGAATAGCACCGTCGATGACAAGATAAAGATCATCACGATGACCATCATCAAATCCGTGAAAGACGGCCAGAAACTCTCGTCAGTATTGTGCTCGAGACTGCGCAGATCAACAAACCCAGACACTAGTCGCTCTCTAGGCGGAAGCCGTGGTTGAGCGTGCGCGTAATCCCGTCGAGGTAGCTCAGCACTTGCACCATACGGGCGTCGTGTTCTTGCAGGGCGCTGGCGAGTATGGCCTCGGCAGTGCTGTTGTTTTCGTGGGTGGTGGTGAGCTTTTCGGCGGCGCTTTGCAGGGCGTTTAATAAGTCTTCGAGCTGGGCGTTGATGCCCTCAGAGCTGACTTCAAAGCGCGGGCGTAGCATCTCGTTGGTGACGCGCTCTAGTGTGCCTAAAAAGCGGGTTTGTACGTTCTGCGTCTTCAAGAAAAACAGCCCGTAGAAGAGATAGCAGACGATGGCGGTGATGGTCGTGGACAGGGCGGTGGACATGCCGTAGATCACTTGATTCATCCCACTAGTATCGTCGAAGCTGCCCAGCAGGTCAGAGGCGCCTAGCAGAGCGATAGACAGCGATACGATGGTGCCGAAGACCCCGGCGAGGATGAGGATGTTGTTGATATAGCGAGCGGTCGAGAGTCGCGTGGCTTCAAAGGCGACGGTGATGCTCGCCATAGCAGCGTGTTCAACGCGGGCATGGCGCCGGTGTAGGCTGTCCATCGCAAGATAGCGCTCTGCAATGAGGCGGTGCGCGCTGATGCCGACTAAGGGGCGGTGCTCGTTGATCTCGCTGTTGCGCAAGAACACGCGCATGGCGCGCGCTTCGAGGTGGTAGTGCCACAGTACTCGCACCAAACTGATCAGCCCCAGCAGCATCAGGAGCACAATCGTGGCGTTGATCACGAGGCCAACAGGGGTGTCTCGGTCGCGTAGATAGAGCGCATGCAGTGAGTCTTTGCCCCAAAATCCCAGCGCCACTAGCGCCAAAATGGCGAAGAGCAAGGCCAGAATTACGCGCAGGCTGTCGTGGGCTTTGTACTCGGGAATCTGCATGACATCTTCATTGTTAATCTAGGCACTACGCATGGTAGCACGGGGGTTTTACGCCTTTGTGGGGCATTGGGCACCCAGGGCCGCTCTCGATTCGACCGCGCGTGCGCAGCGGTGGTTCAGTAGATGGCTCAGTAGGTGGTTCGGTATGTGGTTCGGTATACTGCCAGAAGAACCCAGTTTGGAATCCTGAACGTGTCTCAGCGTACAGCTAGTGTGCAGCGCGATACTCGCGAAACTCAAATCAATGTCACGGTGAATCTCGACGGGCAAGGCCAGGGCGAGTTTGCCACGGGTGTGCCTTTTTTGGAGCATATGCTCGATCAGATTGCACGCCATGCTTGCATTAATCTGCGCGTGGAGTGCCACGGCGATACCCATATTGACGATCATCACAGCGTCGAAGATATCGGCATCACGCTGGGCATGGCGGTGGCCGAGGCGCTCGGAGATCGCAGCGGCATCTATCGCTACGGGCATGCCTACTGTCCTTTGGATGAGGCCTTGTCGCGCGCGGTGTTGGATTTCTCTGGTCGTCCGGGGCTGCATTATCGCTGTGTGCACCACCGCGACAAAGTCGGCAGCCTGGACACGGAGTTAGTGTATGAGTTCTTTCAGGGCTTTGTTAATCACGCCAAAGCCACGCTGCACCTCGATAATCTGCACGGGCTGAACGAGCACCACAAGATCGAAACCCTGTTCAAGGCCTTTGGGCGGGCGTTGCGCCAAGCTGTGTCGCAGGATCCTCGCATGCTGGGACAGATTCCCTCAACGAAGGGCAGCTTGTAACGATGGCGCAAACAATCGCCGTTTTGGATTACGGCATGGGTAATCTGCGCTCGGTGTCGCGCGCTTTGATGCGCGCGGCATCGCTGCAGTCGCTGTCGGCGCAGGTGTTGGTCACGCAAGACCCGCAGCAGATTGCGCAGGCGGATCGACTCGTGGTGCCTGGGCAGGGGGCCGCCGCTGACTGCATGCGGGCCTTGGGCGAGAGCGGGCTTGAGCCTGCACTGCGCGCCGCGCTCGGCACGCGGCCCGTCCTTGGGATCTGCATGGGCCTGCAATTGTTATTCACCCGCAGCGACGAAAACGGCGGTACCGATTGCCTGGGCGTGCTGGACGGCAGCGTGCAACGCTTTGATACCGAGGCCTGCCGCGCGGCGGGC
>CAKZUS010000048.1 GCA_937921805.1 uncultured Granulosicoccaceae bacterium | reverse complement strand
GCGCCTGCCGCGGCAACCCTGGCCCTGGTGGCTGGGCCGCTTTGCTGCGCCTCGGAGACAAAGAACGAATGCTCAGTGGCGCGTGTCGGGAGACGACCAATAACCAGATGGAAATGCAAGCAGCCATCGAGGGACTACAAGCGCTTAGTCGGCCTTGTACTGTGCACTTAAGCACCGACTCACAGTATTTGCTCAAAGGCATGACGCAGTGGATGAGTAACTGGAAGCGCCGTGGCTGGAAAACGGCCAGTAATGCTCCAGTCAAAAACGTCGAACTGTGGAAGCGCCTCGACGCCTTAGCGCAGACACACACGATCGATTGGCACTGGGTAAAAGGCCATAGCGGCCACCCAGAGAATGAGCGCGTCGATCAAGCCGCCAACGAAGCGATTGATGCGATGCAGGCAGGAGATCGATAATGCGCCAAATCGTACTCGATACAGAGACGACGGGTCTGGATCCTCGCGATGGGCACCGCTTGATTGAAGTCGGTTGCCTAGAGCTGGTCGAGCGTAAACCCACTGGCTATCACTGGCATTATTACTTTAATCCCGAGCGTGAAGTCGATGCGGGGGCAGTGGCCGTGCATGGCTTGGATGATGCTTTTCTTGCTGACAAACCGCTCTTTGCCGACTATGCCGATGAGTTGGTCGAGTACTTACGCGGCGCGGAGCTGATCATCCACAACGCGGCCTTCGATGTGGGCTTTATCAACGCCGAACTGATTCGCTACGGCCATGCCGTGCGTGATATCGCTAGCATTTGCACCGTCACGGATACGCTCGCGCTGGCTCGCAACACCTACCCCGGCCAGCGCAATAGCCTCGATGCGCTGTGTAAGCGCCTGGGCATCGACAACACCTCTCGGACATTGCACGGAGCTTTGCTCGATGCCGAGCTTCTGGCTAGCGTATACCTTGCCATGACAGGAGGGCAAACCAGCCTGGGGTTTGAGCTAGAGGACACCCAGAGCCATTGTGCTCCCGATTTACAGCGTGTTGCGCCGTTGACTGTGGTGCGGGCAAACGATGCTGAGCTCGCGCTACATTCACAATGGATAGAGCGTTTGGGAGAGCGCTGCAAATGGACGTCACTCTCATAACCTCTCTTGTATATAGAAAAAATATTCTAATATATACGCGCTCTATCACTAACATAAGTCACAGAAAACATTAAGCAAAACCAGCTTTGTGCGGACCTGTTTTTGGCAGAGAGAAAGGCGGTGCAATCTTTGCATCGCTTTGCGGTGTTTTGAAATCATCCTCCGCTTGGAGTTAAAAGAATCTATTTACGGTATTTTTGTGCCAGGTCTTGTCCTGAGCAGTACCCTCTACCGAATGCCTCACTAGGTAGCAGTTTCAAAAGTTAGCAGAGCAAAACTTAAAGAAACCGAGAGCACATGCCGTTCTCTTCATTACGATTCATTTAATTGCGGGCGCGTTGGTAGTCTGTTTAAGCACACGCGATATTCCGCTTCGAGGAGCCTTTTTTGCCAAAGCTAAATCTTTTTCACAGTCTTCAAGGCCGTAGGCATGGGCTGGCGTCGGTCGACTCTCACGTTGCACTCATTGAACTTAATGAGCGTAGCGAAGTGTCATTTATCAACGAGGCAGGCTGTGCCTCGCTCGGTCTCACTACTGCTGAGGCGCGTAAGCAATCATTGTTGAAGTGGTTGCCGGCGAAGATCAATGGGGAGCCGGCGAAAGAATTTTGGAAAAAAATTAGTGCTGGAGAATCTTTCAATGGCATATTGACCTTTGCAGTGGGCCAGTCTAAGCCCCACAGCATGCGCTGCCAAATCGTGCCGAAGATGGAGTCGAAGCGCTTGCACTCTGTGCTCCTGATGGGGATAAGTGTCGGCCAGAGCGAAAGGCGGCGGGTGCAGCTGGAGAGCCAAGTCGCGGCGATTAACACTTCTCAGGCGGTGATTGAGTTCACCCTGGAAGGGAAAATTGTGCACGCGAACAGCAATTTTTTAAGCGCCACAGGCTACAATTTGCAAGAAATTGTAGGCCAACACCACAGAATTTTTGTTGATCCTGACTATGCCAATACGCCGGAATACCAGCAGTTCTGGGGCAAATTGGGACGAGGTTTTTTCGAGGGTGGCGAGTATAAACGTTTTGATAAAAACGGCAAGGTTTTGTGGCTCAATGCGACCTACAACCCTTTGTTCGATGAGTTTGGTGAGCCATGTGGCGTAATTAAATTCGCCTCAAATATCACGGCGCAAAAAATCGAATCTATCGACCGTGCCGGACAAATGCGTGCCGTCAATCGCTCACAGGCGGTAATCGAATTTACGCCTGAAGGCAAAATCTTGCGTGCCAATGAAAACTTCTGCAATGCGCTGGGGTATCGCGAAAGCGAACTCATCGGCCAGAGCCATCGCATTTTTGTAGATCCAGCCGAAGCAGCCACACCCGAATATGCTCAGTTCTGGCGCGATTTGGGCAACGGGAAGTTCTTTGCATCGGAGTATCTGCGCAAAACGCGATCCGGTGAAGACATTTGGATTCAGGCGACTTACAACGCCATTCTGGACGACGCGGGCAACACTGTGAAGGTGGTCAAATACGCCACAGACATCACCGCGCGCAAGCGTGCTATCAGTCACTTCACCCGCGTGCTGATGAAGGTCTCGACAGGGGACTTCTCTGAGCATATCGACGAGCCTTTCCCAGAGGATTTGGAGCCGCTGAAACGCGCATTGAACGGGACTCTTGAAGCTCTGAATGATGTGGTGCACTCGATTCGTGACATTGCGACCGAGGTCGTGAGCTCAGCAGCGGCGATTAATGACACGGGTGCGACGATGGCTGAGTCTTCCGCACAGCTCGCCTCTGCAGTAGAGGAGAGCAGCGCAGCAGTAGCGCAAATAAACGTATCTATCGAGCAAAACAGCGATACGGCGAAAACGACCAATGAAATGGCCAATACAGCGGCCAAAGATGCCAGTGCGGGCGGAAGCACGGTGGTGACAGCGATCGAAGCCATGCGGGAAATTGCGGCCAAAGTGTCAATCATTGATGAAATTGCTTTCCAAACCAACTTGCTGGCCCTCAATGCTTCCGTAGAAGCTGCCCGCGCAGGTGAGCAGGGTAAAGGCTTTGCAGTGGTCGCATCAGAGGTGGGCAGCTTGGCAAAGCGCAGTCAGACGGCGGCAAAAGAGATTGGCGAAGTGGCGGCCGACAGTGTACGCAGCGCCAACGATGCAGGGCAGCGAATTGCCGAGGTGGTGCCCATCGTCGAGAAAACGGCAATGCTAATGGGGAATCTGCGGGTCTCTTCTGATGAACAAGCCGCGAGCGCTAAGCAGTTGCAGCAGGTTATGAATCAGGTCAACGAAGTGACCCAGCGCAGCTCAACGACGGCAGATAATCTCAACGAAACTGCCAACGATCTTAGTGTGATGGCGAACGAGTTGAATCAAAAGCTGATTGGCTTCCGGCTTGCCTCGCGAGACCTGGGCGCGGTGCGCTAGAGCAACAACATATTCATAGACCATGACAGTATGTCCATGGCTCTATGGGCATGGAGATGGTGGGTGCGCGCGGCACCCAATATTAAGGAAGCTAGGCGTCTTCGAGCAATAAATCGGCGGCCTTTTCACCGATCATTATCGCCGGGGCGTTGGTGTTGCCCGAAACAATCTGCGGCATGATTGAGCAATCGGCGACCCGGACCCCAGGCACACCTTGCACGCGCAAGCGCGCATCCACCACCGCGTCACTGCCTGTGCCCATTTTGCAGGTGCCTGTAGGGTGATATATGGTGGTGGAAAAGCTGCGCGCCCAATCGAGCAAGCCCGCTTCATCCTCATCGGCAATCTCACTCAGGGGGCCGTGCTCGCCCGTGATGAGCGCATTGAGTGGCGACTGGCGGCATATTTCGCGTCCCACTTTGATGCCTGCAACAATCGTTTTTTGATCGATCTCTTCACTCAAGTAGTTGGGGTGAATAATGGGCGCGCCTTCGGGATGATGAGGATCGAGCAAAAGATGCCCGCGGCTTTCAGGGCGCATCTGTAATACAGACGAAGTAAACGCAGAGAAGGGATGAGGCCCCAGCTCCGGCGAGTCTGCACTAAATGGCTGGATATGGAACTGAATATCCGGGCGCCCCGGGCTGTGTTCTGTGGCTAAGAACCCGGTGCCAAGACTCGCCGCCATCGTCATTGGCCCCCCGCGAGTCAGCGCAAAGCGCATCGCGATGAGCGCCTGGCGCCACAGGCTACTGACCTCGATATTGATCGTCGACGGCGTGCAGCGGTAGACGGGCCGGGCTTGCAAATGGTCTTGTAAGTTGCGCCCCATGCCCACCAAGTGATGGCGAACATCGATATTCGCGTCACCCAGTTGCTGCGCGTCTCCGATACCCGAGAGCATCAGAATCTGCGGCGAGCCGATTGCTCCTGCACACAGAATGGTCTCGCGTCTGGCGAGCACTGTCTGGGGCTTGCCCCGTATACTGGCCTCTACGCCGACCACAGCGCCGTCTTTCCAGTGCAACCTGCGGGTCACGGCGTGAGTGATGATGTGGAGATTTTTACGCGCGCGAATGGGCTTCAGAAAGGCTTTTGCCGAGCTGCAGCGCAGCCCCTTGTGCATGGTCATCTGAAACGGCGCCACGCCTTCTTGGTCATCGGCGTTGTAGTCGGGGTTGCGCGGATAGCCGGCAGTCACCCCTGCATCGATCCAGCGATCAACGATTTCGCGACTCAGCTGAGATTCTTCGACCTGCAGCCCACCGTTCGTACCGCGCAGCGGATTCGCCGCGCCATTCCATGTCTCGGAGCGCTTGAACAGGGGCATTACATCGTCCCAGCTCCAGCCCTCGTTGCCGGCAGCGGCCCAATCGTCGTAGTCTTGGCCTTGGCCCCGGACATACAGCAGGCCATTGATGGAGCTAGATCCTCCGAGCACCCGTCCGCGCGGCCACTTGATCGCTCGGCCATTGAGACCGGGGTCGGGTTGGGTGTGGTAACACCAATCCGTCATGGGGTTACCCATGGTGCGAAAGTATCCGACGGGGATATGGATCCAGGGGTACCAGTCGCGAGGGCCGGCTTCGAGTAAGGCGACGTCGTGCCCGGCGGCGCTCAGTCGATTAGCCAGCACGCAGCCTGCAGAGCCAGCTCCAACGACGATATAGTCAAATTCCATAGCACGGTCTTAGAGTATGTCTATTCAGGGCATGGTAGCAAGGAACATGAGAGCCAGCGCTTTACCAGACGACAAAATTCTTTGGTCCAGAGCGCACAGAGGC
>CAKZUS010000047.1 GCA_937921805.1 uncultured Granulosicoccaceae bacterium | reverse complement strand
GCGCCAAAACTCAGGCCAACAGGCAGCATGCCAATTAACAGCGGGACCGTGCCCAAAGCGCCTGCGCGCACTAGCTTGGCTTTATCCATGGCTTACAGCAAAGGGGGGATAACTAGTGCTGTGGCGCACGGGCGCAAATCTGGGCATACTCCGCCACGGTGGAGGCCCAGCCTCGCTGCAGGGCTTCGACAGTCAGGGCATGGCCTATGCTGACCTCGGCCACATCGGGGACGGCCGCCAGAAAGAGCCCTAAGTTCTGTAAATCCAAATCATGGCCCGCATTGAGCGCCAAACCCGCCGCCAGAGCAGCACGCGCCGCCTCGGCATAGCCCTCGAGAACGCCTTGCGCCTCTCCTGCTGCATGCGCCTGGGCATAGGCCTCGGTATACAGCTCCACCCGATCCGCTCCCACGTCTCGCGCCAAGGGCATCGACGACGCATCGGGGTCCATAAAGATCGCCACGCGTATTCCCGCATCGCGCAGGCGCGCAATCACGGGGCGCAGCAACGCGCCGTCACGCACTAGATCGTAGCCATGATCCGAGGTCAATTGCGCGGGGTCATCGGGCACCAGCGTGCACTGCTGAGGCCGGGCGTCGAGTACCAACTCGATGAAGCGCGCATCAGGGCGCCCCTCGACATTCAGCTCCGCCTCGGGATAGTCGGCAATCAAAGCACGCAAGGCATACACGTCCGCCGCCGTCGCATGGCGCTGATCAGGGCGCGGATGCACCGTAAGACCGCCCGCACCGTGATCCAATGCCTCACGCGCAAAATCCAATACATGTGGAAAATCACGCCCACGCGCATTGCGCAACAAGCAGATTTTATTCAGATTGACGCTGAGCAGAGTCATGGATGTCTCGGTTTGCGGTACAGGTAAAGGCATAGTGCCATAGCGGAGTCAATCTTGGCCGTCAGCCACTTGCAGGTTGTCAATCAGGCGGGTGTCGCCAGCAAATGCCGCGACAAAAACTCCCAAAGCAGAAGGGGACTCGACACCAGAATCAGCATCGGGTTCAGACAAATCATGACTACGCCGAATCTCTAGATAATCCGGCCGCAAGCCTGCGGCGCGTACAGCCCGTTGCGCCTGCTCACACAAGGCGGCGTAGTCGGTACGCCCTGCCCGCAGCGCCGACACCAGGGCCTGCAGCTGCGCATAGAGCACAGTCGCTTGGCGCCGCTCTTGCGCACTTAAGTGCTGATTGCGCGAGCTCATTGCCAAGCCAGAGACCTCGCGCGCCGTGGGAGCCGCGAGTATCTGCACCGGCAGGTGCAAGTCGCTCACCATGCGCCGCACAATCATCAGTTGCTGAAAGTCTTTGCTCCCAAACACTGCTAAATCAGGGCGCAACATGCCAAAGAGTTTGGTCACAACGGTAGAGACGCCCAGAAAGTGCCCAGGCCGACTCGCACCGCACAGCACATTGGCAATATGCGGCACCTCAACACGGGTACTGGCGGCGATGCCGTCGGGGTAGAGATCTTGATCGGTGGGAAGAAACACGCCATCGACCCCCGCCTCGCGCAGCGCCGCCAAATCAGCATCGAAGCTGCGCGGGTACTGAGAGAAGTCATCCGGGCGGTCAAACTGCATCGGGTTGACGTAAATACTCGCCACCACACTGGCGCTCTGCTGGCGGGCAAGCTCAATCAGCGACAGATGCCCAGCGTGTAGATTGCCCATTGTCGGCACAAACCCCAGCGGCCCAGCCAGCGTGGGGCGAGCAGCTTGCATCGCTGCCAAAGAAGACCATACCTGCATTAGTCGAACGCATACTCAGCGGTGGGAAAAGCACCGCTGCGCACCTGCTCAACATAGTGCTCCACCGCCTGGTGGATAGAGTCACTGGACTGGATGTAGTTTTTCGAAAAGCGGGTGCGCTTGCCGGGGGCAATGTCGAGAATGTCATACAGCACCAATATCTGCCCGTCCACGCCCGCCCCAGCACCTATGCCAATCACGGGAATGCTCACCGACTGCGTAATCTCCTGCGCAAGCGCCGTCGGCACGCATTCTAGTAAGAGCATATCTGCCCCGGCTTGTTCGAGCCTCTGCGCATCCTCGCGCATTTTCTGCGCGGTGGGATGATCCCGGCCCTGCACACGATAGCCGCCGAGCTTATGCACCGACTGCGGCGTGAGTCCCAGGTGCGCGCACACAGGAATGCCGCATTCATTCAGTCGGTGCGCCATATCGAGCTGCATGGCTCCCCATTCGAGCTTGACGATCTCCGCGTCGCCCTCTTTCATCAGCCGCGCGGCATTGGCCAGCGCATCGTCGGCAGTGCCATAACTCATAAAGGGCATATCGACCATCAGCATCGCCCGGCGCAAGCCTCGGCGCACCATTTGGCTGTGGTAGATCATCTCGTCCATGGATACGCTAATCGTCGTCTCGCGCCCCTGCACGACCATGCCCACCGAGTCCCCGACCAGCACCACATCGACCTCGGCCGCATCGAGCACCATAGCAAAAGCGGCGTCATAGGCCGTCAGGCAGGCAATAGGCTGCCCCGTCGCTTTCATTTTATGCAGCGACGTGAGCGTTACCCGCCCGGAAGAAGAAGAATGTGCGCTCATTACAAAGCCTCGATCTGACAGCCACTGGACTATACCCAAACGCGCAGGTTTTAGCGATCAACAAAGCGAAAGCGGATCCAGCCTAGGCCCAGAATTTGTCCATGCAGCAGTATGCTGCGGCGTATTTTTTCGCCGTCTATCAGGGTGCCATTGGTGCTATTGAGATCTTGCACATGGCAAGTGAACTGTCCCGTCTCCGCGCTGCACTCAATGACTGCGTGCCGCTGGCTAACAGTTTGATCGTCCACGACAATATCGGCGCTACTGGCGCGACCGAGCATAATGCGCCCCAGCCATAGCCGGTAGCGGCGAACCTCAACATCATCAACGAGCAACAACAATTCGGGCATGGGCGTGTGGACCTGTAAGCGCGGTGGACTGCGCAGTTGTAAACACGGTGACCAGTGTGAAGGTTCCAAGCGAACCGTGACTGATCTTCATACCACCAATAAGCAAAAACATGACCGTATCGACACTTTGCGAGAATGCAAAAAGCCCTGACGGAAACGTCTCCCCCCCGTATACTCTAGTATCTGCCAGCATTTTTATATGAAACGATGAGCGCCTCGCTTCGAGACCAGCTACTAGGAATGGGCCTGGCCCGTCCCCAGCCCGAGAAATCGGACAAACCCAAAAAGCACCCCAGAAAGCCACGTAAACGCCAGGACGCGACCGCTCGCTCTGCGGCATCGTCGACGGCCAAACCCAAGGCCTCGGACCAGGCTAAAGCCGCGCCAGCATCGGCCAAAGCGGCAAAGAAATCACGCCCCAAGCCGACACCTGGAGTGCCTAGCCCCGAGGATTTGCGGCGCAAGCAAGTCAAGGCAGAAATCAAGGCCTTGATTGAAGCCAATAGCCTCAATGATTGGCACGGGGAGATCGCCTATAACTACCAGATCGGCGAGCGCATCAAGCAACTGCTGATCAACGATGAGGCGAGACAAAAGCTCATTGATGGCCAGTTGAGCATCACGCGTCTCAATCGCATCACCCATGTTGTGCCCAGCCCACTCAAAGACGACATTCTTGCGCTCAACGCGCAGTGGCTCTTTATTACCGGCGGTCAGAGCAGCGGCGATGAAGCCAGCGAGGGCAGCGTCGCAGATGACCCCTACGCCGATTACGCCGTGCCCGATGACATCGTGTGGTGATGCGTGCAGCAGTTTCTCTGGTATGACTTTGAGACCTTTGGCCGCGATCACGCACTAGATCGCCCGTCTCAGTTCGCTTGCCTGCGAACCGACGACCAATTGCGCGAAATCGGTGAGCCATTGGTGCTCTACTGTCGCCCATCGCCAGATTATCTGCCCGACCCGATTGCCTGCCAAATCACTGGCATTACTCCCGCTGAGACCCTCGACAAGGGCCTCAGCGAGTTGGAGTTTGCCAAGCAGCTCAACGCGCAGTTTGACCGCGGCAACACCTGCGGGGTCGGGTATAACTCGATTCGCTTTGACGATGAGTTTTTCCGCCATCTGCTGTATCGCAACTTCATCGACCCCTACGGGCGTGAGTGGCGCGACGGCAATAGCCGCTGGGACCTGATCGATCTGGTTCGTAGCTGTTGGGCGCTGCGTCCAGAGGGGATACAGTGGCCGGAGATCGACGGCACAGTCAGCCTCAAGCTCGAACACCTCAGCGCCGCCAATGGCATCGAGCACAGCGACGCCCACGACGCCCTGTCGGATGTGCGGGCGACTATCGCGCTGGCGAGGCTGCTGCGCGCCGCACAGCCGCGATTGTTTGACTATGCGCTGAGCCTGCGCAACAAGGCCACGGTACTCGATAAGCTCGACTGCGAAACCAGCCCGGCTTTGGTGCACGTTTCGGGCAATATTGCCCGCGCTCACGGCCATCATAGCGTCGTGATGCCGCTGCTGCGCCACCCCCGCGTCGCCGCGCAGACGATCGTGTGTGACCTGCGCATAGACCCAGAGACATGGCTCAATCGCGACGCCGAGACACTGCGCGCGCAGCTCTATACGCCTCAGGCGGCTTTGGGCGACACCCTGCGCCCGCCACTTAAAACCATCTACGCTAACCGCTCGCCCATCATCGCGCCACTGGGTGTGCTCGACGCCAACGCCCGCCAGCGCTGGGGGCACGACCTTGAGGCCTGCGAGCGCCACCGCCAAGTGCTATTGGCGCATCGACCCGCGCTGCGGGACACGCTTCGAGCCGTCTATAGCGACGCCCCGCCCCCGCCTCAAGACGCCGAGCAGGCCCTCTACGCAGGATTTCCCACCCGTGCCGATCAGGCGCTATTACGCCAAGGCCCAGACGCACTATTAGAGCGTGCTCACGTCGCCTTTGCCGATTCGCGCTATCAGGCCCTACACCAGCGTTTTCGCGCGCGCAATGCCTTTGCACACTGTAGCGCCGCCGAACAACAAGCCTGGCTGCAGTTTTGCCTCGCACGCTTGCGGGGTGAGGGCGTGCGCAGCGCACGCAGCTTTGCCGAGTTCGATCAGCACCTCCGCGCTCTGCCGCCGCAAGACCCTGTCGTCGCTGCGCTACGCGACTATCGCCAACAGCTAGAGGCCTCATTGTGCGCCTAAGCTCGACGTCTATTCGGCTGCAGCGCACCACTCTCATGCCTTGCAGCTACCTCCCCGGGCGCAGTGCGAGCAATCTCGTTGTGGCGCAAAGCCAGCCCTTGTCTCCTGCTGTCTATGGCCGCTTGCTAGAGCTGGGATTTCGGCGCAGCGGAGACCACGTTTATCGACCCGACTGCATGCAGTGCCGCCAGTGCATCCCCATTCGCCTGCCCGTCACCGGACTGCAC
>CAKZUS010000046.1 GCA_937921805.1 uncultured Granulosicoccaceae bacterium | reverse complement strand
GGCCGCAAACGCGGCCCGCTGCCGATCTTAGTGGAATGTCTCACACCATGACCTCACCCCCCGCCGCACTCGAACTGATTGGCATCGATAAGCGCTTTGGCGCCGTCCATGCCAATGACCACATTGACCTGCGGGTAATGCCCGCGACCGTGCACGGCATTATCGGCGAGAACGGCGCTGGTAAAAGCACCTTAATGTCGATTATCTATGGGTTCTACCAAGCCGACTCTGGCCGTATCCAGGTCGAGGGCCGTGATGTCGACATTCGCGACAGCAGCGACGCGATTGCGCTGGGCATCGGCATGGTGCATCAGCACTTTATGTTGGTAGAGAATTTAAGCGTCTTGGACAATATTATCCTCGGCGCAGAAGACAGCCTCTGGCTCGGTGGCTCCAAGCGCCGCGCGCGCGCAAAAATGCTTGCGTTGCAAGAGCGCTTCGGCCTAGATGTCGATCTCGATGCGCGCGTCGATACGCTGCCCGTGGGCCTGCAGCAACGCGTAGAGATCGCTAAAGCGCTCTATCGCGAAGCGCGCATCTTAATCCTCGATGAGCCGACCGGGGTACTCACTCCACAAGAAGCCGACCAGCTGTTTGACGTGCTCAATACTTTGCGCGACCAAGGCGTCACCGTATTGCTCATTACGCACAAACTGCGCGAGATTATGTCCATCACGGATCATGTCTCGGTGATGCGCCAAGGGGCCATGGTCGCTCACCGCGCCACAGCGCAGACCAACCCCACCGAACTGGCTGAGCTGATGGTCGGGCGCCCTGTGCTGCTCGAAGTCGACAAGGCCCCTGCGACCCCTGGGGCAGCGCGCATGCAGGTCGAAGGCTTGGGCTACCAAGACGAGCGCGGGGTAGCGCGCCTGTCCGATATCTCGCTCACGCTGCGCTCGGGCGAGATCTTGGGCATCGCGGGTGTCTCGGGCAATGGACAGTCCGAGCTATTGCAAGTATTAGCGGGAACGCTCGGCTTTCAACAAGGCCAGATTCACTTAGCGCTAGAGTCTGGTACACAGACGTTCGGACCCGGTGACTACCCCGACCCCAACACCCTACGCCGCGAGCGCATCGCGCATGTCCCCGAAGATCGTTTGGGCGACGGTTTGATCAAGAACTTCAGCGCTGCGAGTTCCTGTGTGTTGGGCTATCACTATGAACCCCAGTTCGGTCCAGCGCAGTGGTTTAGCCCCACCAAGATCGACGCCCATGCTGCTGAACTGATGCAAACCCATGATGTGCGGCCTCAAGACCCCAGCATCCGCTCGGCCAATATGTCTGGCGGCAACCAACAGAAATTGATTTTGGCGCGCGAGATGTCGCGCAGCCCGCACATTCTCTTAATCGGCCAGCCCACGCGCGGCGTAGATATTGGCGCGATTGAAATGATCTACAAGGCCCTCATAGAGGCCCGCGACGCCGGAGCCGCCATCTTGCTGGTATCGGTCGAGCTGGATGAAATACTGGCACTGAGTGATCGCATTGCGGTGATGTGCGCAGGGCGTATCGTCGGCACCGTCGATGCCCAAGGCGCCGACCCCAAACACATTGGACTGATGATGGCCAACGCCAGCGGCGATAACACCGACAAAAACACAGGCGCAACAGCATGAGCACTATCCCCGCTTGGTTTCGCTCTTTCTTTGTGCCATTGGTTCAGCTCATCGTCGCGCTGTTCGCGTCCTCACTGGTCGTGCTGATCGTCGGTGAAAACCCCTGGGAAGCACTAAAAATACTGGTCTACGGCGCTGTCAACGCGCAATATGGCTTCCCGTATACGCTGTATTACGCGACCAATTTTATTTTCGCCGGACTCGCGGTGGCAGTGGCCTTCCACGGGGGCCTCTTTAATATTGGCGGCGAAGGTCAGGCCTACTTTGCGGGCCTCGCGGTGGCGATTGTATGCGTACAGCTCGACTTTCTCCCCGCTCCGCTGTTAGCGCTAATCAGCATTGGCGCGGCGATCATTGGCGGCGCCTTGTGGGCCATCATTCCTGGAGTGCTGCAGGCCTATCGTGGCTCGCACCTCGTGGTCACCACGATCATGTTCAATTTCATTGCCTATTCGGTCGTGAACTGGGCGCTGCGCGTCTACTTTGTCGACCCCACCAAAGGTGTGATGGAGAGTCGCCCCTGGAACCCCGAGGCGGTACTGCCCAAGGCCCATACAGTGCTGCTAGAGTGGTTTGGCGTCAAGCTGCCTTTTTCTCTGCTCAACAGCGCCCTGATCGTCGCGCTCCTGTGCGCAGTGGGGCTATGGTGGCTGCTCTGGCGTACCCGATTGGGTTATGCCATCCGCGCCATTGGCGAGAACCCCCGCGCGGCAGACTACGCCGGTATTCCGCGCGCGCGCATTATCGTCACTACCGTGTGCATCTCTGGCGCCCTCGCCGGACTGATGGCCTTCAATGAAGTCTATGGCGCCCAAGGACGCTTGGTATTGGGATTCACAGGAGGCTTTGGATTTATCGGTATTGCTGTAGCGCTCATGGGACGTAATCATCCGTTTGGTGTCGTGCTCGCCGCTCTGGTCTTTGGTGGCCTCTATCAGGGGGCGACTGATTTACAGCTCGACATTCCGTCGCTTAATCGTGACTTGATACTCGTGATCCAAGGCCTGGTTATTTTCTTCACCGCAGCGACTGATCGATTGCTACGCGACCCATTAGAACGCTTGTACCACCGCATTCGGGGGCACCAATAATGGATATGACGATTTTCTTTCTCAGCCTTGCCGACTCGGCGCTGCGTCTGAGCGTCCCCTTGATCTTTGCAGCGATGGGCGGTATTTGCGCGGAGCGCGCGGGCATCGTCGATATCGGCCTCGAAGGCAAAATGCTAGCCGCAGCGTTTGCCGCAGCCAGCGTGGCCTTCTGGAGCGACAGTGCTTGGGTTGGCTTGGCCGCCGGTATCGGGATTGCTATTGCGCTGTCCATGCTGCACGGCTTCGCGACCATTACTCAGCGCGGTGATCAAGTCATATCGGGGCTGGCGATCAACTTTCTGGCCTCGGGCCTGACGGTCGTCCTCGGCGCCGCGTGGTTCTCCCAAGGCGGCAAAACCCCGACCCTCGCAGGAGACGGGCGCTTTCACAGCCTCACGCTGCCCGGCGCGCAGTGGGCCAATGAGCACGGCGGCACCCTAGGACGCATCTATCACGATGTCTTATCGGGGCATAGCATTTTGGTATATCTGTCGTTTGTGGCTGTGATTCTGGTGTCGGCGATGCTGTACAAAACGCGCTTTGGTCTGCGCTTGCGTGCCGTAGGCGAATCTCCAGGCGCAGTCGATACTGCTGGTATTTCTGTCACCAAAACCCGCTACCGCGCCTTGGTGCTCACGGGGGTTTTGTGCGGCTTTTCTGGGGCGTATTTATCGCTGGCTCAAAGCGCTGGATTTGGCAAAGAGATGTCCGCAGGTATGGGTTATATCGCACTCGCCGCCGTGATCTTTGGCAAATGGCGCCCCCTCGCCACCCTCGGGGCGTGCGTATTATTTGGTGCCCTGACTGCCCTAGAAGCACGCATGCAAGGCTTTGATATTCCTGGTATCGGGACACTGCCCACCGAGTTATTCGCCGCCCTTCCGTTCTTACTCACTGTCGTGCTGCTGGCAGGATTTATC
>CAKZUS010000045.1 GCA_937921805.1 uncultured Granulosicoccaceae bacterium | reverse complement strand
TGACTGATGCAGAATGGCAGCTCCGCTGCGACTTGGCGGCCTGCTATCGTTTGTTTGTCAAATTCGGCTGGACGGATTTGATCTTCACCCACTTGAGCGCCCGTGTACCGGGCACCGAAGATCAATACCTGATTAACCCCTATGGTCTCTTGTTCGACGAGATCTGCGCCAGCAATCTGATCAAGGTGGACTTTGCTGGGCGAGTTATTGAGGGCGACTACCCGTACAACCAAGCGGGGCATCACATTCACTCTGCCATTCTCAAAGCCCGCCCCGATGTCAACGTGGCGCTGCACAGCCATACCCGCGCGGGCATTGCGGTGTCGTGCATGAGCGAAGGCTTGCTGGCCTTGAGTCAGCATTCGATGGAGATATTGCACTTGGTGTGCTATCACGAGTATTGCTATTCGGTGGATGACCCCGAACACGAATGCCGGATGCTCGCGCGCGATATGCAAGACAAATGGCTGATGATCATGCACAACCATGGCCTGCTAAGTGCCGGGCGCACGGTGTCAGAGGCGTTTTATCATCTGTATATGCTCGAAGCGGCGTGCAAGGTCCAGCTCGACGTATTCGCGGCCTCGGCTGCACCCAAGCAAGTGGCCGCGGAGATCGTCGCCAGCGTTGCTAAGCACTCAGCCATGCCAGAGAGTGGCCCAGCCGGATACGTCGAGGCGACCTGGAAAGCGCTACTACGCCAGCTCGACGCGCAAGGCGTTGACTGGCGTTCTTAGAGCCGTATTCAGCAAGAATGCACATGCTTATAGCACCGAGAACAACTGCCCCGGCGCATACGCTGGACGGGGCAGCTGCAGTGCGCGACACAGCGCAAAGATCAAAGCCTGGTTGGAGGTCACAACCGGCTTACCCGTGGCACGCTCAACGGCATCAATCACCTCTACCGCGCGCATGTCAGTGCAAGAGAGGACAATCGCCTGCACCTCAGGGGCCTCTGCGCGCAAGGCCAGAGCCTCGACTTCTTGTGGGCTGAGTTCTCCCTGTCCGTAGTTGCCCAGCGCTTTGCCGATGTCTACAGAGCGCGTAGTCTGAATGCCTTTCTCGGCGAAAAACCGCTTCGCCTGTGCATTGACCTCACCCAGATACGGCGAAGCAAAGCCGATTCGAGTGACTCCCAGTGCCTGCAGAGCCAGACTGAGCGCTCCGGCGGCTGTTAATGATGCGGCCTTGGCCCGCTGGGCAATTTTTTGGGCCAAATCATGGTCAAAATCGCTGCCATGTGTCAGGGTCGCCGAGGTACAGCCATAGAGCACCGCCGCGGGGCGGACGCCGCAAATCAAACGCAGTGATTCGCTGATATCCGAGGTGCCGAGGCCGGCCATCTGCGCAGTGTCAGGGATTTGGTCGATGTCATAATCGCCAAGGCGCTCGAAGTGCAGCGTGCAATCTTGCGGGCACATCGCTTGTAAGTCAGGCTCTAGGTTGGTGTTGGTATACGGGACTAGGACCCCGATTTTATGTCGACGCATCGCGCGCTATTCCTCTGTCGCTGCAGGGTCTTGGAGGCGAATCAATATCTCTGCCACAGGGTCCATTTCTGCGATGATGGTTGCGCGCAGACAATGCCCCAGCCCATAGCCGCCCATCTGGCGCAAGATATAGCCTGCAGCCCGCAGCGCGCGATCTGCTGCCTCGGCCGCTGCGCGGTTCTCGAAGGGGATGAGTACAAAGTTGCTATAACTGCGCGGGCAGCGATAGCCTGCATCACACAGGCGTTGCCAAAACTGATCGCGCAGTGTCGCCGTGCGCCGCACAAGCTCGTGCATGTGCTCTGCGTCGTCCAATACCGCGACCGCCAGCGCCTGGCTGATGCTGCTGATATTGTTGGCATTTAGCAGCTTACGCACCTGCAGGGCTATGGCCTCAGGGAAATAGCCCCAGCCAACGCGGGCGCTGGCCAGCGCATACGCTTTGGAGAAACTACGTGTTACTACCGTATCTCCGCGAGCGACCAAGTCCCAGATTGGCGCGGGGTCTTGGTCATCAAACTCGCCATAAGCCTGATCGACAATCAACAAAACCTGCTCGGGCAGGGCCTGGCGCAAGCGTACAATGTCGGCATTGGGAATGCGCGTGCCGCTGGGATTGCCTGGGTTGCACACCACAACAATGCGGGTATCGGGGCGCACCGCGTCTCGCAGCGCATCGACCGAGACCTGAAACTCTCGCTCTGGCGCGGTGAAATAGCGGGTTGCGGCCTGTTGGCAGGCGGTCGCGACGTAGAGATAACCATATTCGCTACCAACAACCGAATCATGGGGGCCGGCAAAAGCCCGAATGAGCGCCCCAATGAGCTCCATGGAGCCTGCGCCGCAGAGGATATGGTCTGGCTCTAGCTGGTGGGTGCGCGCAATCGCGCTACGCAGCACTCGCCAGTCGGGGTCAGGGTAGGGCGCGCCATCGTAGTGTTGTAATACGCTGAGCGTGCGGGGACTGGGGGCAAAAGCGCTCTCGTTTTGGGCCAAGGATACGCTGTTGCCGTCAAGGCTAGCCAGTTGATAGGGCGACATAGCCGCGACGCTGGGGACGGCTTGAATCATGGGCTGACTCCATAGTGTTGTTGGGCGGCCTCGTCGCTGATCCACTGCGCTGCGAGGTCCTGCTGCACGGCGCGCGGATCGCGTTGTAGCGGATCGCCAAACCCGCCACCACCGGGGGTGTCGAATACCAAGCGTTGACCGGCGCTGACGCGCAGCTCGCATTTCCCTGGCACGGTCTCTTCGTCGAGCTGAATGCGCCCCGGGGCGCCCGCGAGACCACCGGCTCGCCCCCGTGCCGGGTGTTGCACGCGCTCGACTGATAAAAATACCAAATAATCCTCTTCTGAGCTCATCTCTATACGCTGCCCTAGTCCCCCGCGAAACTGGCCCGCCCCACCCGAGTCGCAGCGCAGCTCACGCCGCCAGATCACGACCGGTGCCACGGCCTCTGTCATCTCTACTTGGCTGCCATAGACCCCAGAGGGAAAAGCGGTGGCAGAGAGACCATCGAGATGCGGGCGGGCGCCCGTGCCGCCGTTGTGGACCAGTTCTAGGGCAAAGCGACGGCCTCCGTTGCGCGCCGACTCGGGCGTATGGCGCAGCGGTAAGTCGTACATACAAGAAGCGCCTTCGGCGGGAACTTGGTCTGGCAAAGCCTGATGCAAACAGCCCAATACCAAGTCTGGTGTCATTTGCCCCAAGGTATGGCGCATGGCGACAGGGGCGGGGTGTTGGGCGTTGAGAATACAGCCTGGTGGCCCAGAGACCGTGAAGGGAGCCAGTGAGCCGGCATTATTGGGAATATCTGAGCCAACGATGCAGCGCAGGGCAAACACGGTATAGGCGGTGGCATAGTTCAGCGGAACGTTGATGCCCTTTGGGGAGCAGCCTGAGGTGCCGGCAAAATCCACATGCATGCCCTCGCAAGAGACGCGCAGCGAAGCCTGGAGCTGTAGCGCGGCGTCATAGCCGTCTACGGTGAGGGTGTTGTGGTACACCCCCTGTGGGACTTTGGCAATGGCCGCGAGCGTGCCGCGATAAGAGGTATCAATAATGTACTGTGACAGGGCATCGAGCTGTGATAGATGAAATTCGCGCATCATCTGGGTCAGTCGGGTCACGCCTGCCTCGCAGCAGGCGATGAGTGCGTAAATGTCGCCCTCGTTGGCAATAGGCTCACGCGAGTTCGCCCGCACAATATCCATCAAGAGTGCATTGACCTCGCCACGATCGACAAGCTTGCAGGGCGGGATCAACAAGCCTTCATCGTAGATATCAGAGCCCTCCGGCCCCATTCCCAAACCGCCCAGGTCGACTAAATGCGAGGTGCAGGCACAAAACCCGACCACCTCGCCATCGAGAAAAGCGGGCATCAGCAGGAGAAAATCATTGAGATGACCCGAAGCCAGCCACGGGTCGTTGGTCATGTAAATATCCCCTGCGCGCATCGACTCGGGAGGAAAGCGCGCGCGCAGCGTCATTACCGCCTCAGCCATGGTATTGATATGCCCAGGTGTCCCCGTTACGGCTTGGGCCAACATGCGCCCCTGCACATCGAATACTCCCGCAGAGATATCACCGCACTCGCGCACAATCGGCGAAAACGCGGCCCGAATGAGCGTCTGGCCCTGCTCTTCGACTATCGCGAGTAGGCGATTCCACATCACCTGCAAAGAGGCGGAAGACAGCGTTTTCATGGTTTTGCCTCCAAAATAAGATGGCCGTAGGCATCGACCCATGCGCTAAAGTCACTCGCCACTAGAGTGCTGGTTTGGGCCTCATGCACCAACGCGGGACCCTGAAAGCTATCGCCGGGGCGCAATTGCCGCCGCTCCACATAGAGCGCCTCGACAGTGCGTGCGTTGACATCACAAAAAATAGGACGAGTCTGAGCACTGATTTTTTGTCCGGTGCGCGGTCCGGTGAGCGGTCCGGGGTGCTGTAGCGTAGTAGGCGCCGTTGTCGAGGGTGCAGGACTGGCGACGCGCACGGCCCAATTGAGAATTTCTATGTGCATCCCCGGGACAGGGCGGGAGAACTGTTGCGAATACGCGCTTTCGAAAAGCGCGCGCAGGTTGGCAATGTCGATCTCTTTCAGAGTGCCGTTGGGCAGAGGGATCTCGATTTCATGCCCTTGGCCGTGGTAGCGCATAAAGGCGCTGCGGGTGGTGTTGAGCGGGGCTTGGCTTCCTTGGCGCACCACCGAGCGGGCCTCGTCCTGCATTTGTTCTAGCAGGGTGCTGATGGCGGCACAGTCCAGCGTATCGAGAAGGCTGTAGCGGCTGCGCACAGTCTCAAAAGACACGGGAGCGTATAAAAACCCGACGGCCGAGCCGACGCCGGGGTCACAGGGGATCAAAATGTGCCGGATTCCGGCAGCGCGCGCGACTCGGCAGGCGTGCAGCGGACCATTGCCACCGAAGGCAATCATGGTTCTTGTGGCGAGATCTTTTCCCGATTCGACCGCATGCATGCGCGCGGCGCTGGCCATGCTTTCGTCCACAATGCGGCTGACCCCGAGTGCGGCCTGTTGCGCGTCGAGCTGCAGAGGCGTACCAATTTGTGCCGCCAGCGCTGCTTGTGCCGCCATGGCATCGAGAGAGAACTGGCCTTCAGCGAAGTCCTCCGCGCGAAGGTAGCCCATCGTGGCGTCGGCATCGGTGACCGTGGCGTCGGCACCGCCGCGAGCAAAGGCGACTGGCCCTGGCTCAGAGCCAGCACTGCGCGGCCCAACGACAAGCCTTCCGAGGTGATCGACGCTGGCAATCGAGCCGCCTCCGGCGCCGATTTCTATCATATCGATGACGGGTATGCGCACCGGCATGCCCGAGCCTTTGATAAATCTGGCCGCGCGCGCGATCTCGAACTGGCGCGAGCTTTGTGGTTGTGCTTGGTCGATAAGGCACAGCTTGGCCGTCGTGCCGCCCATATCGAAAGACAACACCTGCTCCAGCTCACAGGCCGCCGCGACTCTGGCAGCCAAAATAGCCCCTCCTGCTGGGCCGGATTCGACCAGTCGAATCGGATAGCGCGCGGCGGTGGCGAGCGTGCACATGCCGCCGCTGGCCGTCATCATCAGTATGGAGCAACGCAATCCTTGCTCGGTAAAGGTCTGCGAAAAGCGCTGCAGGTAGCCCTGCATCAGTGGCTGGATATAGGCATTGGCGCCGGTGGTGCACAGGCGATCAAATTCGCGTGCCTCGGGGCTGACCTCACTGGAGAGCGAAATGCAAAGATCTGGGCGCGCCTGCAACAGTTCATCGCGCAGTTGCTGCTCGTGTGCGGGGTTGGCATAGGCGTGCAGCAGGCAAATAGCGACCGCTTCGCAGCCCTCAAGAGACGCCACGAGGGTGTCAATCTGGGTCGTGTCGAGGGGCTGCAGCACGTGACCATCGACGCGCAGGCGCTCGCGGATCGTAAAGCTGCGGGTGCGCGGTACGATCAGCTCTGGCTTTTCGATATTGATGTCGTACTGGCTGTAGCGTCGCTCGTATGCGATGTCGAGAATATCTCGAAAGCCCTCGGTGGTAATCGTGGCCGTTTTGGCGCCACGACGCTCAATCAGCGCATTGGTGGCCAAAGTGGTGCCATGCACAAAGCCCGTGACATCGGCCAGTGTCAACCCGCTCGCTTGCAGCGCCCGCTGGACGCCTTGCAGTGTCCCCGTAGCCGGGTCTGCGTGGGTGGTGAGTGTTTTGCTCGAAGCGATGACATGTTCGCCATCGGTGAGTATCGTGTCAGTAAACGTGCCGCCAACATCCACGGCCAAGCGGATCGTCGCCATAGAGCGCCCCTTTTCCAGTGCCTTTCCAGTGCCTTTCCAGTGCTTTGTTCAGTAAATAACTAGGTGTTCAGTGGAGGAGGGGACAGGCAACCAAATCACAGCCGGTTTGACGGCGGTTGGTGGGGTCTATGGTGAACACGGCGTGATTCGGGCTACAGGTTTATTGCACTGTATCGCTTCGGATCAGCCAGCACAAGCGCTATTTTTTTGGGTTTGTGGGCGAATTTGTGCCACGATAGCGCACCTCTATTTGCATGAACAAAGATCGATGTTTGACCCTGAACTGCTGTGTGAAATACGCGCCCAATTTTCCCATGTCGATACGTGTCCCTTTGAGGGAAAACGTGTGTTTTTTGAGAATGCAGGCGGGGCTTTACACCTCAAGCGCGTCAGCGAAACCTCGGCTATTTATGCGGGATATCCTGATAATCAAGGCCGCGACAATGCTGCCTCGCAGGCTTTAGTCGCCGTGATCGACAAAGCCAAATCGGATATGCGAACTTTCTTTAATGCGCCCAGCGGCGAGGTGTTTGTGGGCGAGAGCGGCACAGAGACGCTGTTTCGGCTGATTCGCACTGCGGCCACGAATGCCCCGGCGGGTGGTGTGATGCTAGGGTCTACGCTCGAACACCCTGCCACGCGTAGCGCCATGGCGCGCTGGGCCGAAGTGACCGGGCGCGAGCACATTATGCTGGCGCACGATGACGCAACCGGCACGGTGACGGCGCAAGCCTACCGCGAGGCGCTGCGCCCTGATACGCGCGTGGTAACCATCATTCATACCTCGCCAGTGACGGGCATGGCGGTAGACATGGCCGAGATCGTAGCAGTTGTGCGAGAGATCGCCCCACAGGCGTTCATTATTGTCGACGGTATCCAGCATGCTAGCCACGGCGCTGTAGATGTGGGCGACGCCGATGGCTATGCCGTGTCGCCCTATAAAGTGTTCTCTCGCCATGGCTATAGCGTCGGCTGGGCTTCGCAGCGACTCACAGCGCAAACTAAAGAGCAGATTGTTAATGGCCCCGCCCAAGCATGGGAGCTGGGCACGCGCGACACGGGCGCGTACGCCACCTTTTCAGATGTTGTGGATTATCTCGACTGGCTGGGCACGCGTTGCGGTGAGAGCGGCGCACGCAGAGCACGACTCGAAGCGGCTGCCACAGCGATTAGTGAGCATGAGCGTGGACTGGTGCAGGCGATGCTTCACGGCTGTGGCGCAGAGACGGGTTTGGCACAGCGGGCAGAGATTACGCTCATTGGAGGAGAGGCGATCGATGGACGCGAAGGCGTGGTGTCTATCGTATCGAGTG
>CAKZUS010000044.1 GCA_937921805.1 uncultured Granulosicoccaceae bacterium | reverse complement strand
TCCACCCTACCGTGATTCGCAACGTCGGCCTCGACCCTGACGAGTACCAAGGTTATGCCTTTGGTATGGGGGTTGAGCGCTTCGCCATGCTGCGTTACGGGGTAGATGATCTGCGTCAGTTCTTTGAGAACGATCTGCGCTTTTTACAGCAGTTTCACTAGGAAATAACAATGAAATTTAGTGAGCAATGGCTGCGCAGTTGGGTCAACCCGTCGCTTGACGCAGCCGAAGTCGCCGAACAATTAACCATGCTAGGCCTAGAGGTCGATAGCATCGACGCGGCGGCGTCTTTCCCTCACACCATCGTCGTGGGAGAAATTCTTGAGGCCGCCCCGCACCCCAATGCCGACAAGCTGCGCGTATGCCGAGTCAGTGGCGGCGACGACGAGACACTGAATATTGTCTGTGGCGCCCCCAACGCCCGCGAGGGCATCAAAGTCCCGCTGGCACTAGTGGGCACCAGCATGCCCAATGGCATGCAGATTAAGGCCGCAAAACTGCGCGGCGAACCCAGCCACGGCATGCTGTGCTCTGCGCGTGAGCTAGGCCTGTCTGAGGACGCGCAGGGCCTGATGGAGCTGGCCGATGACGCGCCTGTGGGCACCAGTCTGATCGAGTATTTGGGCCTAGAAGACCACATTATTGATATCGACCTGACCCCGAATCGCGGCGATTGCAACGCGATTCGTGGCATTGCGCATGACCTCGCCGCCGCGACAGCTACGCCCGTGACCGCGATTGAGTGCGCGCCCGTGGCGGTCAGTGTTGACGATCAAGTCCCCGTAGAGATTGCCCCGGGCTGTGGCTGCGCCCGCTATGCGGCGCGGGTCGTAAAGGGCATCGATCCCAGTGCGAGCACCCCACTGTGGATGACAGAGCGTCTGCGTCGTAGCGGTATCCGCGCGATTCATCCAGTGGTGGATGTGACCAATTACGTGATGTTGGAGTTGGGGCAGCCCATGCACGGCTTCGACCTCGCTACCATCCAGGGCGGCATCCGCGTGCGCAATGCCACAGCCGGAGAAGTGCTGACCTTGTTAGACGGTCGCGATATGACGCTCGACGCTCAGACGCTACTGATCTGCGATCATGCTGCTCCCATTGCTATGGCTGGCATTATGGGCGGCGAACACAGCGGCGTGGGCGATGCCACAGTCGATATATTGCTCGAATCTGCGCTGTTTGTACCCGATGCGATCATTGGCCGCTTGCGCCAGTACAACACGCATACCGATTCGGGCTATCGCTACGAGCGCGGCGTGGATGCCGAGCTACAAGTGCCCGCTTTGGAGCGCGCTACGGCGCTATTGCAAGCGATCGCAGGCGGCCAAGCTGGCCCTGTCGTGGTGGCCGAACAAGCCGGTATGGCCCGCGTTGCGCCCACAATTGCCTTGTCGCAAGAGCAACTGGCGCGGCGCTTGGGCTGCACCGTGCCCGCAGAGCGCGTGGCACAGATATTCTCCAGCCTTGGCTGTGATTGCCAGAGCAGCGAGTCGGGCTGGAATGTCACCGCGCCGAGCTGGCGCTATGACCTGAATATCCCCGATGACCTCGTCGAAGAAATCGCCCGTGTCTACGGCTACACCGCGCTGCCCAAGCACTACGCCATGCCCAGCCCAGCGATGGCCGCCGCGCCCGAAGAGCAGGTTTCCATGGCGCGCTTGCGCGAGACATTGGTCGCGCGCGGCTACCAAGAAGCCGTGACCTACAGCTTTGTGGATGCGTCGCTACAGCACGATCTCTCTGGCGGTGCCGAAGCCGTTGAATTGGCTAATCCGATCTCCAGCGATCTGGCCGTGATGCGCACTTCTCTCTGGCCAGGCTTGCTGCGCGCTGTACAACATAACACCGCGCGGCAGCAGCCCGATGCAAGGTTTTTTGAATCAGGCCTTAGATTTGTGCTACAAAGTAATGATATTCAACAAGAACCTGTCATTGCAGGGGCATCCACCGGTCGTTTTGACGGCGAAGGATGGTGGGCGCAACGCGATGTCGATATATTTGATGCAAAAGCAGATCTGATGGCACTGACCGCACTCGCTACCGATGCAACATGGCACTATGTCGCCGCCGAACATCCCGCTCTACACCCCGGTCGTAGCGCCCGTATTGTGTGCGATGGCGAAGCTGTGGGCTGGGTTGGAGAGCTTCATCCGCAATGGCAGGCCAAGCTCGGCATCGCGGCCACGCAGCTTTTCGAGTTGGCCCTTGCACCGCTGCGCCGCCGTCAACGCGCTGCCGCTACGCCCGTGTCACGCTATCCCGCTACTCGCCGCGATCTCGCGGTCGTGGTCGATGAGCAGGTGAGCGCCTCGGCCTTACTTACCACCGTGCGCGAATCGGCTTCCGCCGCGCCACTGGTGGATGCCCGCTTGTTTGACCTCTACCAAGGAGAGGGCATTCCCGCTGGCAAAAAGAGCGTAGCACTGGGCTTGAGTTTTCAGTCTCTGGAAGGCACGCTAGGCGATGAAGAAATCGACCGTGTCGCCGAGCAAGTCTTGACGGCCCTCACCGACGCCCACGGCGCCCAACTGAGGTAGAACTATGGCATCGCTGACTAAAGCCGACCTGGCCGAAATGTTGTTTGATGAGCTGGGCCTCAACAAACGTGAAGCCAAAGAGCTCGTCGAGCAGCTCTTTGAAGAAGTACGCACCGCCTTGGCGCAAGGACGCGACGTTAAACTCTCAGGGTTTGGCAATTTTATCCTGCGCGACAAGAATGAACGCCCTGGACGCAATCCTAAAACAGGCGAAGAAATCCCGATCAGCGCGCGTCGCGTCGTGACCTTCCGTCCTGGGCAAAAACTCAAAGCACGAGTAGAAGAATATGCTGGAGATCAGTAATTCCCCCGATCTCCCAGAGATTCCGACCAAGCGATACTTCACCATCGGTGAAGTCAGCGAGCTGTGCGCCGTCAAGCCGCACGTGCTGCGCTATTGGGAACAAGAATTTCCGGAGCTAAAACCCAGTAAACGCCGCGGCAATCGGCGTTACTACCAGCGTCACGACGTGCAACTGATTCGTCAAATCCGCACGCTTCTCTACGAGCAAGGCTTTACCATCAGTGGCGCCCGCCTCCAGCTCGGCAACGACGAAGAAACCGCAGATGTGCAGCAAAATGACCTGCTGATGAAGCAAGTGCGCGCAGAACTAGAAGAAATAGCATCCATTCTTCGCGTATAGCACAACACAAGGCCCGCAAAACTAGGTATAATTCCTAGCTTGGCGGGGCGTGGCGCAGCCTGGTAGCGCACCACAATGGGGTTGTGGGGGTCGAGTGTTCGAATCACTCCGTCCCGACCAATTTAGCTTTATTTTTCAGTCACTTAAACCAGAGCGTTTGGGGCTGATATGGGGCTAATGACTGTTTTCGCGATACGTTGAGTACCTCACTCTACATAGCAGCGCGATCAGCGGCATATAGCCATAGACGAAAATGGCATGGCCAAGGCTCCCTAGCGGGTCGATCTTCGTGGCCAGTAGATACAAACACTGATCCAGAGCAATTTGCCGTGCAAGCACAGCTTGACCAGTGGCGAGTATTGAAAGGCCCTGAGCTTGCCGATCCCCATATTCTTCTCTATTCGCGCTAAATCAGCAGCTCTAAAGGCACGGGAGATAGGCACAGCATGCTCTTGGAGCCAAGCCATATCTATACCGCGCTCGCTTTGCCGTACGTCTCAGTTAAATTTGACAGGCGTGCAGCGAGCATTGTGGGTCGTTGGTGCGCTTGACGCCGTACATCGGTGTGGCGCCTGGAGGGCTTTGATATCCTCAAATGCCATGTTTTTAAGCAGGTGAAGAACACTATCGATGCTAATTGACCCGCTGTAGCATCCCTTTTTTACCCATCGTCATAGAGACTCTGGAGTCTGTATATTCCTACTCAGGGTGCTATTGTTTTGTTATGTCACTATTCGAGTGCCGGCAAATGTTCCCGCACTTTATTCTCACGGGTTTTGGGGCGGCGTTTGCAGTACGCACGTTCGACGATGACGCGACGCTGGTCTGGCTGGCTGGCGCAGGGCAGGGAAATGGTGTTTACTCAGCTAGAGCATGTGGACTACGAGAGTCTGGTCGCGGGGAAAATGGGCAATAATATGCTGTTTGGTTTTAGCGATGCACGGCGCAAAGCGGCGGGGCTGATCGATATCGATGTCGGGCGCAGCGTGCCGAGCACGCAAGCGCCGAGCATTGCATGGGTGCATGATGAAGATGCGCAAGAGAAGCTTGCGCGCATGCAGTCGGCATCTCAGGAGATGTTTAACAATTTGACGTTCGAGCAAGCTAGGCGCTTGCAGGCGTTTATTGTGTCGATGAAGGGGTGATCGGTAGTGCCGACGGTGCTAAAGATTGGACCGTATCGATTTTTCTTTTTCAGCAATGAGAACGGCGAACCTGCTCATATCCACATTCAGCGCGATAAAATGTTGGCTAAATTCTGGCTCAAGCCCGTCTCATTGGCGAGCTCGGTGAGATTTTCGCCCAAGGAGCTGAGGAAGCTTGAGCAAATAGTGTCTGAAAATAGGCCGTTGTTTTTGGAGTCGTGGAATGAGTACTTTAGCGATTGAGATGCACCCACAAGCCTTTAACGTGCGCTGCTCAAAAGAGGTGCTGATAGTGGAGTTGATTGATGGGCGCACGATCTCCACACCGCTGGTGTGGTTTCCCAGGCTCTCAGCGGCCAAGCAGGAGCAGTTGGCTAATTGGGAGATACTGGGTGATGGCGAAGGTATTCACTGGCCTGATGTTGACGAGGATATCAGCGTGGCGGGCCTGCTTGCCGGTAGACGTGCTGTAGGTTGAGAGGAAAGTCTGCCTTTCAATCGCACTAAGGAATGATTAATAGTGATCGTATCCAGACCATGCAAACACCCACTGGTGTGGCCACTCGCATGCTTCTCGATCTCTAGTCAGTGCGTGCATCTCACTCCGCATCATCTGCCACCGCGTTGATAACATTCTCAAAAATCAGCTGCACTGTTTTCTCCCATACGAGCGCGAAGGGGCTGAGTGATGGGATGGAGGTGGGTGCCGTTTGAGGGGTGTCGGATAACTTCATAGAGGATTGCTATTCGCATTCGAGTCCTGTTACTTTGCTCCCAAAGGACAAGGAGACAGGCGATGGTGCAATGGATCACTGAGAATGCCACGTGGCTAGGAATCGTTGTTGCAGTGATGGCAGCCGTCCCAGCCTATATAGGGCTGGTACATAAGCGCAAAGGAGGCGGGCAGGACGCGACTATCACTGATAGCGATGGCTCTACCGTTGAGCAAACGAGTCGCGGCGGGCAGCAAAAGGCCCAAGTCAAAGGTAGCGATAATAGTGGCATTGTGCAGCGCTAGTCATGATGCAAAAAGCAAATATTCATGGCAGCCCCGCTAGCCACATTCTCCAATCTGGGACTGATGGCTCTCAAAGTGCGTCGATTGAGGGCAGTGACTACGCTGTAATTGTGCAGATTATTGGCGATGTGGCGTTAAAAGACTGGGAACAGATTCGAGACGATGTCGAACGACGCCAGCAGCTTGCCGAGAAGCTGGGTATGAGTGAGAAGGCAGTGCTCAGCTTTTTCTCGCAGATCGACAAAAACGAAGTACCGCTGGCTGAATGGCCAGAAAAATTCGCCGAAATCGCCCAACTCTACCGCTCTCAGCAGGAGCGATTAGATCGCTATGATGGGAAAGACGCCCAACTGGTCGAGATTCGCCTCGCAACAAAAACCGCCTTGGATGCCCTGGATTGGCCAACTGCTGAAAAGCTCTGGCTTGAAGCCGCTGCACGGCAACGCGAAATCAACGACGAAGCAGAAGAGTTGCTGCGTGACGGGAAACTCGCCGAGGCCGAAGACTATGTCGGTGCGGCGGAATCGGCAGCAGGAGACTTTGAATACCAGCGAGCAGCGCAACACTACCTTGAGGCGGCGCGGATATTGGAGCGATGGGATGCCGAAGTAACCCGAGGGCGATACCTCAATCAGGCGGGTATTCGATTCCTTGATGCTGGTAAATATGAAGCCGGTGTGCAAGCAATGCTGCCCCCACTGGAGATCACCAAGGTGGCGCTGGGCGAGGAGCACCCGTCGTATGCGACCACGCTGAACAACCTAGCGGGCTTGTACTTCCATACCGAGCGCTATGCTGAATCTGCTGCTTACATGGAGCAAGCGCTAAGTATCTTAGAAGCCACTCTGCCTGCTGCGCATCCGAATATTGAGATGCTACAAGAGGGCTTAACGATCATCCGCAGCCGCATACCTACAGAGTAGTTCTCCCGCCAATCCGCGCAGCTCTCACCCCGCTCCGCGCCTGACGAAATGGCATAAGCGTTCCATCAGGCCAATCTTCGCGGCCAGCCAATACAGGCACTGAGCGAGAGAAGCCGTTATTTTCTAGTGCGTATTGTCACGACGCCAAGCAGAGCACCTACGGCAGCTCAATCCAAGCCGCCCCATTGCGCGAGGAGCGCTGGCAGGCGTCCACAAATCGCATTCCATCGAGTCCCGCTTGCACGCCTAGTGTGTGAGGGGGGCGGTGTTGCGATGTGATAACGTCTGCGGCTTCGCGGTAGAGGGTGGCGAAGGCTTCTAGGTAGCCCTCTGGGTGGCCTGCCGGAATACGCGTTACGGCGGCGGCGGCGCTGTTGGCGGCACCACTGCCACGGGTGATCGCTTGCGGTGCCTTGCCCCATTCGCTGAGCCACAGGACATTCGGGTTTTCCTGCGCCCAGCGCAGCGCGCCTTGGCTGCCGTAGAGGGCGAGGGTGAGGTTGTTCTCGTTGCCGATGGCGACTTGGCTGACCCAGATGTGAGCGCGGGCGCCGCAGGACAGTTGCAGGGTGACGCGGGCGTCGTCATCGACGCTGCGCCCTGGCACGTGCGAGGACAGTGTGGCGCTCAAGGCGGTGGCGTGCCGGCCGGAGACGAAACACGCCAGATTATGGGCATGGGTCCCGATGTCACCAATGGCTCCGCCCCCAGATTGGGCGGCGTCTAGGCGCCATAGGGCCTGTTTGTTGTCGGCGCTGGGGGCTTCGCTGAGCCAGTCTTGCAGGTAGTTGGCCTCGATAAATCGGATATCGCCCAGCACACCGTCTGCGACCATCTGGCGGGCCTGCCGGATCATCGGGTAGCCGGTGTAGTTGTGGGTCAAAAAGAAGTGCCCTTGCGAGGCCTTGGCAGCGGCTGCAAGGCTCTGGGCTTGCGCCCATGTCGCGGTCATTGGTTTGTCGCAGATAACCGAGATGTCATGGGCCAGAAACGCCTCGGCGATTGGTCCGTGCAGGTGGTTGGGGGTGACGATAGAGACCGCATCAATCCCATCGGCGCGCGCGGCCTCTGCTTTGGCCATGTCATGGAAGTTGGCATAGGAGCGCTCGGCATCAATACCTAACTCGGCAGCTGAGGCATGGGCGCGCTCAGGGTCTGACGACAAGGCGCCCGCGACCAGATCGAAACAACCGTCTAGGCGCGCGGCCATGCGGTGCACGCCGCCGATAAAGGCGCCTTGGCCTCCGCCGACCATACCGAGTTTGAGTGCTGCCATCTTAGAACCCCATCATGCTGCGCAGTGCGGCAGGGTCGGATTTGCCGCCCGCAAAATCATCAAAAGCCCGTTCGGTCTGGCGGATCAGATGATCGGCGATAAAGGGTGCGCCTTCGGCAGCGCCTTGCTCGGGGTGCTTCAGGCAGCACTCCCACTCCAGCACCGCCCAGCCGTCGAACCCGTATTGGGTGAGCTTGGAAAAGATGCCTTTGAAGTCAACTTGACCGTCGCCCAAGGAGCGGAAGCGGCCCGCGCGCTCTGTCCAGTCGGCGTAGCCGGAGTACACGCCTTGTCGGCCGCTGGGATTGAATTCGGCGTCTTTGACGTGAAAGGCGCTGATGCGCTCGTGGTAGAGGTCAATAAAGGCCAGATAGTCGAGCTGCTGCAACAGAAAGTGCGAGGGATCATAGGTGATCTTGCAGCGGGGGTGATGCTCTAGCGCTGCTAAGAATCTCTCGAAGGTCGTCCCGTCGAACACGTCTTCGCCGGGGTGGACTTCAAAGCCAAAGTCAACGCCCGCCGCGTCGTAGATATCCAGCAGCGGCTTCCAGCGGCGGGCCAGCTCGCCGAAGGCTTCTTCGATCAAACCGGCGGGGCGTTGTGGCCAGGGATAGAGATAGGGAAAGGCCAAGGAGCCAGTGAAGCCCACTGCGCCTTGTAGATTCAAGTTTTGTGAGGCGGCAGCGACCTTGGTGACCTGATCGACGGCCCAGGCTTGGCGCTCTGCGGGGCGTGCGTGTAGGGACTCGGGGGCGAAGGCGTCGAAGGCGGTGTCATAGGCTGGATGCACCGCTACAAGCTGGCTCTGTAGGTGGCATGACAGCTCGGTGATCGTTACGCCATGTTCGGCGCAAATGCCCGCGACTTCGTCGCAATAGGCCTGACTGGACGCGGCTTTGTCC
>CAKZUS010000043.1 GCA_937921805.1 uncultured Granulosicoccaceae bacterium | reverse complement strand
CGATCTGCAGGCCACGATGGTCTACGTCACGCACGACCAAGTCGAGGCAATGACGCTGGCTGATCGCATTGTCGTGCTCAGCGCAGGTCGCATCGAGCAAGTAGGCGCGCCGCTAGAGCTTTACCACCACCCGCGCAACCTGTTTGTAGCGGGCTTTATCGGTTCGCCGAAGATGAACCTCTTCCCTGGCAGCTTGACCAGTGGTGGCAGTGAGACCTCTGAGGTGAACGTGCAGGGCGCACAGCACAGCGCGATGGTCGATGCCTCACAGGGTCAGGCTGGCGACAAGATTTACTTGGGTGTGCGACCCGAGCATCTCAATGTGGCGACGAGCGGCGAAGGCCTCTCAGGCGAAGTCGTCACGGTGGAGCATCTCGGCGATGCAACGCTCGTCTATGCCAAGGTTGACGGTCTGGACGATCTGGTCACCGCGTCTCTGCCGCCACAGCTAGACCTCTCCAGAGGACAGTCGGTAGTACTGCAGCCCGACCCCGCGCACAGCCATATCTTCAATGCAGAAGGCATCGCGTACAAGCGTAGTGTGGACCCCCTGCAGGAGCAGCGCTCAGCGGCGGCATAAGCACGCTGACATCTATGCGCTTTATAGAAAGATAAAGCGCATAACTAAAAAGGCGCCCAACGTGGGCGCCTTTTTTATGGGGCGTCGAGGGCGCGGCAGTCGTTCGGATCCCAAGAGATCGTCGTCTGCTCTCCCACTCGCAACGCAATGTTATCTGCGTTATTCGGGACTTTGACGATAAATTCGTCATTGCCATGCACCCGCATGCGGCAGCGCAGATGATCGCCCAGATAGATCAGCTCCAGCACCTGCGCCTGGGTGGCGTTCACGGCATCGGACGCCACACCAACGCGCACCCGCTCAGGGCGCAGAGACAGCTGTGTGCGGGTATCGACACCAGCGATATTCACCGCCAGCGCCTGACAAGACTCTCCGTCATCAAAGCGCACGCTAGCAATATCACCATCCAGCCCGGTAACGGTGGCAACAAACTGATTGTTCTCGCCGATAAATTGGGCAACAAACGCGTTTTCGGGACGCTCATACAGCGTCGCAGGGTCGGCGAGCTGCTGCACGACGCCATCGTTGAACACAGCGATGCGGTTAGACATCGTGAGAGCTTCGGACTGATCGTGGGTCACATAGACGACGGTCACGCCTAGCGACTCGTGAATGTGCTTGATTTCGTATTGCATCTGTTCGCGTAGGTTTTTATCCAACGCGCCCAATGGCTCATCCATCAGTACCAGTTCGGGGTCAAACACCAGCGCGCGCGCCACCGCGACACGCTGCGCCTGTCCTCCTGAGAGCTGAGCAGGACGCCGCCCCCCAAAGCCACCGAGCTGCACCATGTCGAGGGCGCGCTTGACGCGTGCTTCCACATCGGCCGCACTCATCTTGCGTACTTGCAACGGGAAGGCCAGATTCTCCGCCACGGTCATGTGCGGGAACAAAGCGTAGTTCTGGAACACCATGCCGATGCCCCGATGGTGCGGCGGCACATTGTTGATCGGGCGGTCTTTGAGAAAGATCTCTCCATGGGTCGCTGGCTCAAAGCCTGCGAGCATCATCAAACACGTCGTCTTGCCAGAGCCCGATGGGCCCAGCATGGTCAGAAACTCACCCTGCGCAACATCGAGATTGAAATTTTTAACGACGAGCTCTTCGCCATCGTAACTCTTCTGCACTTCTACAAAGCGCACTAACGGATCAGCGTTGTCCACTCAAAGCCTTTCATGTTGCTTATTGTCAAGAACCCAACGATAACAGCCCTCGCGTCACAATGCGAGCCGCACACCTTTAATACGATTTTTATACAGCGTGCAGAGGAAAACCGGACACGCTCTGCGCGCCGCGCACGGCAGCGGCATAGGCATCCGCACGCGGTAAAAACTGGCTGGCATAGACGCCAAGCAGCGCGACAGCCGCTTCTCGGTGCGTGCTGGAAAGATCCAAGGCATCGCCTTCTTGCAGCGCCGTCGCGGCCATTCCCGCAATCGCCCAAGCTCCGGCAACCAGGCTGTGCATCATCAAAAACGGCACGGAGCCGGCATACACTCTGCCCACGTCCTGCGCCACGAGCACTTGTTCGTTCAGCGCCCGTGATGTGGCGAGTGATTCGCGCAGCGCAGCGATAAAGTCATTCAGCGCGGCATTATTCAGCGCACTCCATCGGGCCAAATCAGCATCAACACGCAGTAACCAACGGCTCATGCCCTGCCCTGCGTCGCGAATAAATTTGCGCCCAAGCAGGTCATTGGCTTGGATGGCAGTGGTGCCCTCATAGATGGGGGTGATACGTGCATCGCGTAGGTATTGCGCGGCCCCTGTCTCTTCGATAAAGCCCATGCCGCCGTGGATTTGCACCCCCGCAGAGCACAACGAAACCCCATCCTCGGTACTCCAGGCTTTGACCATGGGCGTCAGCAGCGCGCCGAGCGTCTGCGCTTCTTCAGACTCGGCCCCCACGCGCACGCGCGCACGGTCAAAAGCCGCCGCGCACTGCATTGCCAGCCCACGCATGGCCGAGACGCCTGCGCGCATGCTCAGCAACTCGCGCAAGACATCGGGATGGTAGGCAATCTGGCGCGCACTGTCATCGGGGGCAAGCATGCCGCGACCCTGCACGCGATCCAGTGCATAGCGCCGCGCGTGTTGATACGCAGCTTCCGCCTGCGCATAGCCCTGGACTCCAACAGCATGGCGCGCGACGTTCATCATAGTGAACATATACACCAGCCCCTTGCCCTCTTCGCCAATGAGCTGGCCCCAGGCGCCGCCCTGATCGCCATAGCTCATCACGCAGGTCGGACTGGCGTGAATGCCCAGCTTGTGCTCCACTGCCACGCAGCACAGATCATTGCGCTCACCCGGCGCGCCTTGCTCATCGGGGATGAACTTCGGGACGATGAACAAAGAAATCCCTTTGACTCCTGGCGGGGCATCGGGGGTGCGTGCCAACACCAAGTGCACGATATTGTCCGTCATATCGTGCTCACCGTAGGTGATAAAAATCTTTTGGCCCTTGATCCGGTAGCTGCCGTCGGCCGCCGGGCTGGCCGTGGTCCGCACCGCCGCCAGATCCGATCCAGCTTGAGGTTCGGTCAGGTTCATAGTGCCGCTCCAGCGACCTTCAATCATCGCCTCGAGATAAGTCTCTCGCTGGGCGCTAGTGCCGTGATGCGTAATGGCATCAATCGCTGCACGCGTGAGCAGCGGGCACAGCGAGAAGCTCATATTGGCCGATTCGAATAGCTCTTGCACACCGGTGGCGAGCACCATGGGCAGGCCCTGTCCGCCGAACTCCTCGTCGGCCATAATATTGACCCAGCCCCCTTCGGCGAATTGCCGGTAGGCCTCGCGCCAGCCTGAGGCGGTAAAGACTTTGTCGCCATCGCGGCGCACCCCCTCACGATCCCCACTGGCATTCAGTGGCGCGAGCACCTCTTGCGCAAGCTTGGCCGCTTCATCAAGCACCGCGCTACACAGAGCAGAGTCGATTTCTGACGGCCAGTCGCGACAAATAGCGTCGACTCCAGCGCTGGTCATAGCAAGGCGAATATCATCGATGGGGGCTTGGTACATCCGGGTATTCTCTAGGGCGTTTACAGACAAAGATTAACGTTAGCATGCCAGCCACCGGACGTTGGGCGCAAGTGCATCAAAACGTCTTCGCGCGCCTGCACGGGGACATTGAGAAAAAGTCCATCATAGGCATTATTAGGATCGTCGGCGAGGTAGAGCTGTGAGATCAGTTCGCGCTGCTGGTGCACAACTTTGACGTGGATATGCGGGGTGCGACCAGGATAGGAGACGGGCTTGATCGTGCGAAAAGCGTATTCGCCCTGCGCGTTCGCTACGCTGATGCCAAAGCCCTGAAATCCTAGGTCGCGGGGCGCATTATGGCGATCGCCTGTGTGCACGTAGCGCCCATTCACGTCGCACTGCCAGATCTCGACCTGCGCCCCAGGCATCACTGTTCCGGCGGCGTTTCGTACTGTGCCATAGAGATACATCAGCTCCCCACCCGCCTCTTGCACCTGCCCTTCTACGCGAACCAAGTCCGCGTCAGTATCGACTGAGCGCATCGACGGCGGGGGGTAGAACGGCCCAGCTGACTGGGCTGGCGTCGCAGCACGGCCGACGATGGGGAGGCTAAACAGGGCGAGGACTTGGCGACGGCTAAGCATGGTGAACACAATCCGGGGTGAAGCTCTTATTTACGACTTGCACAGCTATAGAGAGTTTCACTGGCGCGCTATGGCGCAGCACCTCCCTCGCCGCTAGCCCTCAGCATGACAAATAATATCATTGGAAATGTCTAGTTTTTGCAACACTTTTCCCTGTTGCCGCGCTTTAACGCCTCTTTGTTCGCGCGCGTTCAGCTTCGGTCTCTTGTATTGGCAAGCCGGTGAAAACAATAATCTTTTGACAACACTGACTACACGAATGAGAGACAACAATGACAGATATGCACACAATGGGAGCAGGCGCGGGTGCGGGCGCCTGCGGCGGTTCTCACAACTATGGCTCGGGTAGCGGGTCTGGTGGCGACATGGGAGACATGGGCTCCACGCAGGGCATGGGTGCAAGTGATGCGCTCAATTCGAGTACTGCTGCAAGCGGCGGAGCACAAAACCTCAATGGCAGCGGCGGCGGTTCAGGCGACTTCAGCGATGCCCTATCCAGTAGCGGTGCCCCAGGTAGTCAACTGTCTCAATCCGCTGGCGAGGGAGGCGACAATCAGCAGATCATGGATTTGCTCATGCAGCTCATCAAACTTCTCTCCTCCAAAATGGGAGATGGAGAGGGCGAAGCAGGCGGCGGCATGGGCGGCGGTGACGGCGGTATGAATGGCGGCGGCGGTGACGACGGCATGAAAGGGGGAGGTAGTAACGGTGGCGGCAGTGCCTGTGGGTGCGACGATGGTGGTGACACGACCTCTGCGCCTGCCGACAATCACCCCGACACGGATAAGACTCCCGATACCGAGCACAAGCAACCAGAGGAGTCTGAGCACAAAGACGAAGCAGCTGCTGAGGCGCCTAAGGATGATGGGGGCGGTGCTGCGGCAGCCGGCCTGGCCGTCGGAGGAGGCTTGGCGCTCGGCGGCTTAGCGGCGATGGCTCTGCCGCTGATGATGAGTCCCGTCGCTGCAGATCTCAATGGCGACGGCGGCATCGGTACGACTGGCGACTCCACGGCGAAAAACCGCCTGCCTGGCAGCGATGTCAACGCTACTGTTGATTTTGACCTCGATGGTGATGGCAGCAAGGAGCGCATCGAATGGCTCTCTGGAGACGGCGATGGCATGCTGGTCGACAATAGCGATGGCCGCGCTGCCACGGACATGGACGGCAACCGTCTGTTTGGCGACCTTGGAGGTCAATTCAAAGATGGCTATGAGAAGCTGGCGCTGCGTGACGCAGACGGCGACGGTCAGCTCACTGGGAAGGAGCTAGAGGGCCTAGAGTTTTGGGTTGATGATGGCGATGCCCAGGTGCAGGCCGGGGAGATGCAATCACTGGCTGAACACGGCGTAACGTCACTGGATACCAACGGCCGAATCGTCCAGAACGACAGAGGCGAGGACTTGATCCAGTCCAGCGCGGGCACAGTCCATGGCAATGACATGCTGACCGAAGACGTCTGGTTTGGCGTGCAGCGCGCCTAGTGGGGCGGGCGCAGAGATGAGCGATAGCTAGAGTGCTATAGCAGGCCTCACTGGGTGCGCTGACAAGGCCACCCAGTGAGACGAGCTCTGCAAAAGAGCTACTTACAAGGATCTAAATAAAAGATCTAAGTAAGTGAGCCCTAAAACGGAATGTCGTCGTCAAAGTCCGGCTCAGGCCCCATCGATTGGGGCGCGGGAGCGGGAGCCGATGCAGGGGCGTTGTTGCTGCGGCGCGGCTCGAAGCTCGTATCGCCTCCGCCACCACCGCCAGCACGACCACCGAGCATTTGCATCTCGCTGGCCACAATCTCTGTCGTGTAACGATCCTGGCCGTCTTTGTCGGTCCATTTGCGTGTTTGCAGCTTGCCTTCGAGGTACACCTGCGAGCCTTTGCGCAGATATTCGCCCGCGATTTCAGCGAGGCGGTTGAACATCACCACACGGTGCCACTCAGTGCGCTCTTGACGCTGGTTGGTGTTTTTGTCAGTCCAGCTCTCGGCTGTTGCGACGCTGATATTAACGACAGCGGTGTTGCTGGGGGTATAGCGCACATCGGGGTCTTGACCGAGATTACCGACCAAAATCACTTTATTGACGCCGCGAGCCATGTTCTCTCCAAAGGGACACAAAATCTCGAGACATTGTGCCAGAAAACACGGCCGATCAGTCGATCAATATCACGATCAATATCACGATCAATATCGTGATCAATATCAAGCCGCGTCGGTCGCCCAAGTGCTGGTTCCGCGCAGCCGCCACGCCAAAACCGCCCACAGCAGGAGTAGCGCGCTGAGTGTCGTCACCACGAACACCGCACCAAAGCCTTGCATGAGCGCGCCACCGCCAGCTCCGCCAATAAAGGCCCCACCAAACTGACAAGTCGAGTACACGCCCAGCGCGCCGCCTTTAGCGTGAGGAGGCGCGATGCGCGACACGCGAGAAGGCAAGAACGCCTCCAGAGCCATAAACGCCCCAAAAAACAAGCCCAAAGCGACAATCAAGGCCAGCCAGGTCTGTGCAAAGCCCTGCGCCAACACCAGAGATAACATCAGTAAGAAGATCGCCGTCACCACCCCTTGGCGCTCGCACCAACGCATCAGTAATCCCGCCAACGGGATCGAGCCGAGCACCGCCAACAAATACACCTGCCAAAACTCAGACACCGGGACACCGTGCCCAAGCAGCCAACGCGGGATAAGCAAAAATGCGGCAGTCATGACCGCGTGTAATACCAGCACGCCAAAGCTCAGTTGCAACAGCTCCGGGTCACGCAAAGCCTCGCCAAACCCGGTGCTGCGCGAGGCGCTTTGTTCGGAGAAATCCGGCGCACTAGGCACCCACCACCACACAATTACTAGCGCCAATGCCGCCAAGCCTGCGCTGATATAAAACAGCCCTTGCAGCCCCCAGCGCTGACCCAGTACCGGCCCCAGCACCAAGGCCACAATAAATGCCAGCCCAATGCTGGCGCCGATCATCGCCATCGCCAGCGTGCGACGCGAGTTGGAGGTGATATCCGACGCCAAGGCCAGTACCACCGCAGCAATCGCTCCCGCACCCTGCAAGGCCCGCCCTAGGACAATCATGAGCCATGATTGCGACAGCGCCGCCACTAGAGAGCCGGCAATAAACAAGACTAAGCCCAGCGTGATCATGGGCTTGCGGCCCCAACGGTCGCTAGCCCAACCAAATGGAATCTGCAAGCTCGCCTGCGTCAGGCCATAAATCCCCAGTGCCAATCCCACGATTGCCACACTGCCGCCCTGGTATTGATCTTGGTAGAGCGCCAGCACTGGCAGCACCATAAACAGGCCCAGCATGCGAAAGCTGTACAGCAGCGCAAGGGAGCCTACAGTGCGCTTTTCCAGCGCTGTCATGGGATTTTCAGTAATCACGGGAATGGTCAGCCAAAATGACGGCGTATATTACCAGTTTCACGACGGG
>CAKZUS010000042.1 GCA_937921805.1 uncultured Granulosicoccaceae bacterium | reverse complement strand
CTGTCTTCCGCTTTTTCCCCAAAAGAGACCACTTGGGCGCGGTGAACCGCCAGATCGTGTGCTGCCAAAACGCGGCAAATGCGGTGCAGAGCGCCAGGAGTATTTGAGGTCGTGACGTGCAGTTCCATAGAGCAATCTTTGGCGCTGAGTGTGCATTCGGTGGGAATACTGAACTCAAAACCGCGTCGAGCGCGTCTGGTCCGCGTGGCAAAAGTCTGCCCCGAGATGGCGGCGCGCACTCGCGATTCGATGTCTGCAAGGCTATCGGCATCCAGTGGCTTGCCCTTGCGATCGAGAACGTCGATGGTGTCGAGCACGACGCCGTGCTCGCTGGTATCGACCCGGGCGCGCTGGATGCTCAGATGCTGGGCATCCAGTGCGCAGATGATGTCGCTAAACAAGCCGGCCCGATCTCGAGTGAGCACCAGCACGCTGCTGATGCCGCGTTGCGGGTAGGTCTGCGCTTTGACCAGAGTGCTGCACTCGGGGTCGTAAGCCGTCTCTTGGATCAAACTCGCGTGCCAAGCATGTTCTTCGGGGCGGTAGCGCTGGGCATAGCTGTCGGGCATGAGCGCAAGAAATCGCAGCAGTTCTGGGTGCGCCGACCAGCGCTCTGTGAGAGCGGGCGTATCGAGGGCGACGGGGGTGTGTTGCAACTGTGCCAGGGTGGCGAGATAGAGGCTGCTAAGCAGTGAGTCTTTCCAGGAGTTCCACAAGCTGGGATCCGTCCCACGGATGTCGGCCATGGTCAGCAAGTAGAGAAACTGTAAGCGCTCGATATCGCCGACGACGCGGGCAAAATTGCTGATCACGTCGGGGTCGGAAATATCTTGTTTTTGCGCGATAGTAGACATGGTGAGATGCTCGCGCACAGTCCAACTGATTAGCGCGCTGTCGTGCTCGGTGAGATTGTGCAAGCGGCAAAAATCCAGAGCCTCAATGGCACCCAACTCGCTGTGATCGCCTCCACGCCCCTTAGCAATGTCATGCAAAAGCCCACACAGCACAAGGCGCATCGGGCGTTCAATTTTCTCTGCTATGGCATACCCGAGAGAGTGCCTAGGGCTATGTTCTGGGTCAAAAAAACTGCGCAGATGACGCACGACCCACAGCGTGTGCACATCGACCGTATATATATGAAAGCGGTCAAACTGCATCCGCCCCGTAATCTGCGCATAGCTTGGCCAGTACGCACCGAGCACGCCGTATCGATGCAGGCGTCGTAGCTGCGTGCTCGCACCGTGGGGTTGCGAGAGAATCTCGATAAAGAGTTGGCGTACCCAGAGATCTTCGCGAAATTGTTGACCAATGCGGGGGACTTGTTGCTGGATCCAGCGAATAGTGTTGGCGCTAAGGTGCCGTACGGCGGGCAGGCGCGCAGCGTGCAAAAAAACTTCGAACAGTGCCGGAGGATAGCGCCGAAACACCTGCGCGTCTAAAGCGCACAGCGTCTCACCGCGCACGACAAATCGAGCATCAACAGGGTGCGCTTGCTCGCTCAGAGGGTGTAATTGCTCGCGCAGTAGCTGCATAAAGAGATGCGCGCAGCGCTCCACCCCGCGTACCATCCGATAGTGATGTTGCATGAGCTGTTCGACTGCCTCGCTCCCCTCACCAAAGCCCAGCAGCGTCGCCAGTTCAAACTGATAGCCAAAGAGCAGTCGATCATCGGCCTTGCCTGCGAGTGCATGCAAGAGGCCGCGTATTTGAAAGAGATGCAACTCTCCTGCACGCAAAGTGCGGTATTCGCTCTCAGTGAGATGAAAGCGCTTTCGCAGCTGATTGAGCGTGTGGGCATCGAAGAGGCGGTTGGCAATCCACATCATCGTGTGCAAATCGCGCAGACCACCGGGGGCCTCTTTAACATTAGGCTCTAGGCGTAGCGAAGAGCTAGAGTGCGCGCTGTGGCGCTCGGCGAGCTCTGCCAGCTTGGCGTCTACAAACCACTGCGCGTCGACAGCACGGGCTTGGGCGTCGGCTTGCTCGACCTGGGCCTTGTCGCCAGCAAGCCAGCGAATCTCTAGCAAGCTTGTCGCGATCGTTACGTCTTTTGCTGCCGCGTCGCGGCAGTCAGTAATGCTGCGAACCGCGCAGCCAATGCTCGCCCCGATATCCCACAGCTGGGTCACCCAGGCTGCTATCTGTTGCTCTTCGTCGGTCGATATCGATTCGGGTGTGATAATTAGTAAATCAAGATCGGAGTAGGGGTGCAGTGCGCCTCTGCCATAGCCACCAACCGCCGCTAGCGCATAAGCGGGCGCAAAACCGCCCTCGGACCACAGTTGCTGCAGTACCCCGTCAACCGCTTTCGCAAACTGCTTGCAACTGGGCTTGGCAGCATCGAGTGCCTTGATCTGGGCCAGGCACTGCGCGCGGGCTGCGGCAAATTGTTGTCGCGCTAGGCTCAATCGTCGCTCAGCGTCAGAATGTCATATCCCTCTGCTGTCACCACAATAGTGTGTTCCCACTGCGCCGATAAGGATCGATCCTTGGTGATCACTGTCCACTGATCGGCCAAGAGTTTCACCTGACGTTTGCCCAGGTTAATCATTGGCTCAACTGTGAAAGTCATGCCTTCACGCAGCGGGGTGCCTTGACCGAGTTTTCCATAGTGCAAGATTTGCGGGTCTTCATGGAAGCTAGTGCCAATGCCGTGGCCGCAATACTCGCGCACGACCGAGCAGTGTTCGGCTTCAGCGAATTTTTGTATTGCATGACCGATATCGCCGACGGTATTGCCCGGCTTGACCGCGTCGAGACCCACAAACAGAGCCTCCCGAGTGAGGTCAATGAGGCGCTTCGCTGCCGGAGAAACCGTGCCGACGCAATACATGCGGCTGGTATCGCCGTGATACCCATCGAGTATTACAGTGACATCGATATTCAGAATATCGCCTTTTTTCAGCGACTTTGGACCAGGAATGCCGTGGCACACCACCTCGTTCACGGACGTGCAGCACGATTTGGGGAAAAATCCATAGCCCAGCGGCGACGGATACACCTTGCGCTCGACGCACGCCTCATCCATGACATGCACCACGGCTTCGTGCCCCAGATCGGTCCCCTGCAGAGCCACACCATCATGCAGCCGGGCCAGGACTTCACGGTCTGGGAC
>CAKZUS010000041.1 GCA_937921805.1 uncultured Granulosicoccaceae bacterium | reverse complement strand
ATTACCAGAATGCGTTTAGTGCGCTCGGCAATGACAAAGCTCTCGCTCAGGCATTCACTCCTGCCACATATCCCGATGACCAGGCCCACTGGAAATTAAATCCGCCTAAGTGCCCACTCACGTCCAGCACTTCGCCGATGAAATACAGGCCGGGCTGCTGCAAGGCTTCCATGGTTTTGGAGCTGATCGCGGTGGTATCGACCCCCCCGAGGGTGACTTCAGCGGTGCGGTAGCCTTCGGTGGCGGAGGGTTTGAGCCGCCAGGCATTGAGCTTGTCGCCGATCTCTCTGAGCGTATTGTCGCTGTAGTCCACAAGTGGCCGCTGTTCTGACTCGGCCCACCAGAGGCTTTGCAGTTCGCGCACGAGGGATTTGGCGAGCCGCTGTGCGAGTACGGTCTTGAGTCGGTGCTTGCTTTTTTGTTGTTTGAGGTCAAGCAACCATTGCGCAGCGTCGGTGTCGGGTAGCAGGTCTACGACGATCTGATCGCCGGGGTACCAGTAGTTGGAGATTTGCAGCACCACGGGGCCGCTCATACCGCGGTGGGTGAACAGCAGCGCTTCGCGAAAGCTCTGCTCTCGGCAACGGATAACGGCGTCTAGCGCGAGGCCGGAGAGGCGTTCGCATACGGGTTTCATGGCATCGCTGAACATAAAGGGCACGAGGCCCGCGCGACGCGGCGTAAGCGGCAGGCCAAACTGCTCGGCGATTTTATAGCCCATATCACTGCCACCGAGCGAGGGAATCGACAGCGCCCCCGTCGCGACGACCAGGGAGCGGCAGGTGAGTGTCTTCGCTTGTTGCTTCTCACTGAGTGAGAGCTGGTAGCGGCGCTTTGCGGTGGCTTGCGCTGCTGCGTCGGGCAAGGCAGTCACCGACTCCAGTTCGCAGTGCGTGCTGATCACGACTCCGGCTTGCTCGCACTCGCTGCGCAGCATGTTGAGGATATCGCGCGCGGAATTTTTGCAGAACAATTGGCTGTGTTGTCGCTCTTCGTAGTCGATCTGGTATTTTTCGACCAGGGCGATAAAGTCCCACTGGGTGTACTGCTTCAGCGCCGACTTGCAGAAGTGCGGATTGGCGCAGAGGTAGTTCTCGGGGCTGACAAAGTGGTTGGTAAAATTGCAGCGCCCGCCGCCGGACATCAGGATTTTTTTGCCGATCTTGTTGGCTTTCTCGACCACTAAGACCTTGCGCTGGCGCTGGGCGGCGTGAAAGGCACAGAACAGCCCCGCTGCACCGGCACCGAGGATAATCACGTCGTAGTGGCTGCGCTCTGGGCTACTCATCACCGCATCTCTGGTCCGGCATTGTGGTCTGGGCTATTTACGGCGTTTTGGCGCAGAGCGCGGCCGATTTGCGGACGGGCCAGCGGGTTTGCTTCCCGTCTTTGTGCCCGTTTTTGCTGCAGGCTTGCCCGAACGCTGAGGCGCCGTCGGCTTGGTGCCGGACTTGACTGTGCTACGCGAGGCGGTACCGCGCGAACTTGAGGCACTGCCTCGTCTGGCTTCGGCAGAGGCTTTTTGCGGAGGACTATCAGTGTGAAAACGACTTTTCTTGAGCGCTTTTTTGTAATGCGATTTTCTATTACCGGGCTTGGAAGACTCGCTGCGCGAGCCTTCGATGGCTTTGTTGAGTTGCGCCATTTCTTCGCGCGTCACATTGCGCCACTGCCCGCTCTTGAGTCGCCCGAGCGAGAGGTTCATAATCCGCACCCGCTGGAGCTGCGTCACTTCGTAGCCCAGGTATTCGCACATGCGCCGGATTTGGCGATTCAGACCCTGCGTGAGGACGATAGTAAAGACATTGCGGCCTTGTACCGTGACCGTACAGGGTTGCGTGACGGTGCCCAAAATGGGGAGACCTTTGGACATTTTGCTCGCAAAGTCAGAGGCAATGGCCTTGTTGAGCGTGACCAGATATTCTTTGCTGTGGGCATTCTCGGCGCGCAAAATCTTGTTGACGATATCGCCATCGCTGGTCAGCAAGATAATCCCCTCGGAGGGTTTATCCAGACGCCCCACAGGAAAGATGCGCTGGTCGTGATCCACCGCATCAATGATATTGCCCTTCACGTCGCGCTCGGTCGTGCAAGTGATGCCGATGGGTTTGTTGTAGACGATGTAGATGCGATCGGATTTGTTCTCGGCGCTGCCCTCGATCTCGCGACCGTCTACGCTCACCACATCGCCCGGCCCGACCTGAGCGCCTAGCTCGGGCCGTTTGCCATTGATCTTGACCCGGTTGCTCTCAATGAGCTTATCGGCCTCACGACGCGAGCAATGCCCAGAGCTGCTGATGTATTTGTTGAGGCGTACGCCGCCGCTCGTACTGTCGCGCATACTCAAGGGATTGTCCTTTGATGAGAGAGTGCAAAAGAGAGGGCATCTTTGCACGAAATCGCCCCGACTTGGCTCCCGCGTTGCGCTCTAGCCTGCGACGCCTATCGCAATGAGAAGATTTCTCCAGGCTTGCGCACCCAGAAACGCCGTCCATCTTCGCGCTCGGCCATCAGGTCGGCCAATCGCTGCGGTGGGTCCATCATCAGTTCGGTGGTGAGCTTGTACGTGCCCCAGTGCACCCCCAGCGCCTGCGGCACGCGCAAATCATCAAAAATTTGCACCGCTTCTTCGGGGTTCACATGCGAGTTTTTCATAAAATCGCGCGGCAAATACGCCCCAATCGGGATCGCCGCAAAGTCGGGCGCGCCCAGGCGCTCTCGGGTGTCAACAAAGTCTTGGCTATACCCCGTATCACCCGCGAAGTAGAACTTCCACTGCGGCCACTGCACCATCCATCCGGCCCATAGAGTTTTGTTGCGGTCGAAGGGACTGCGATTAGACCAATGCTGTACGGGGGTGGCGGTGATGGTCGCGCCGCCTCGCTCTACGGACTGCCACCAATCTAGCGCCGTCACGAATTCGGGAGCGATTCCCCACTGATGCAGCACATAATCCATACCTAGCGGCACCAAAAATTGCGGGGCGGGGCGGCGCGCTGCCAACTGCTTGATCGCCGCTTTGTCGAGATGGTCATAGTGGGCGTGCGAAATCATGACGATATCAATGGGCGGCAAGTCTTCTACCTTGGCGGGCGCCGGAGTGACTCGTGCTGGCCCAAGAAAACCCACTGGCGAGGCGCGGCGCTCAAAGATCGGGTCGGTCAAGAGAGTCAGCCCCTCGACAGACAGCAGTACGGTCGAGTGCCCCAGCCACACCGCTTTGTTGTCAAACCCCACAAAATCCTCAGCATTGAGCGCCTGATAGTCAATGCCGGTGCGCTCCGTTGGGTCTTCCGCTCGGCTCCACATTTGCCGCGCAAAGCCGAACAATTGGCCTGGGCTTTTGGCGTGCGACACGCCATTGGGGTGCTCGAACTGGCCCTTCTCCAGGTTGAAGTGGGGGGAGTTCGACGGCGGCGGAACAGCGATGCATGACACCACTAAGCCGGTGGTAATCACTGCGACGAGAATAAGCGTGAGGCGTAGAAACATTTTCACAGAATTTGGAACCTTCAGTCACAGGAGAGGGGCTTAAGCCCAAATGTCCCCGATGGTAAAACCGTTCTGAAACGGGTCGCTGGGGTCGAGCAGATAGTTCGATGTGCCGTAGATCCATCCCTGACCAGAGAGCGTCGGTACGATGGCAGGATAGGGGCCAATGCGGGTGGTCTGCTCGATCCGTCCCGTGAAGGTCGTGCCCAGTGGGCCGGCATTCACGTAGTCTTGCCCCACCTCTAATCGCCCTCGCGCATGCAACACCGCCATTTTGGCGCAAGTGCCCGTGCCACAGGGCGAGCGGTCTAAGGTACCGGGCAGGGCATGCGGACGATGCGGGTTGAAGCCGCCGGTCGAGACGGTGATAGCGCCGCGCCCGTGGGTGTTCGGGTCTGTTGGTGCGCCCCAGAGGTTGGTGATAGTGGGGCCGGTGATGGCGGGATTCTCGGGATGGACCACGGGCCATTGTTCGAGCGTTGCAGCGCGAATCGCCTCGGAGACTTTGACGATCTCTGCGCCATTGGCACCGTCGAGATCAATGCCAAGTGTGTCGGCATCAGCGAGTACAAAAAACATCCCACCCCAGGCAATATCAACACTCACGGTGCCGATATTGGCCACCTCGATGATTTTGTCTAGATGCACCACAAACGAGGGCACGTTGCGCAGCGTCACGCGTGTGACTTTGCCGTCTTTGCAGTCGGCCCGCACGTCGATCAGCCCCGCAGGGGATTCTAGTCTCAGCGTAGTCACCGGCTCGATCATCGGCACAATGCCGGTCTCTAGCAAGACGGTTGTGACGCAGATAGTATTGGACCCGGACATCGGCGGGTATTCGGTCTGCTCCATGATGATAAACCCCGCGTCGGCACTCGGATCGCAGGGCGGCACAATCACATTGCAGCACAGCGCGGGTTGACCCCGTGGCTCGCGCAGCATCAGTAGACGAATATCGTCGCGATTCGCTTGCAGCCACTGCATTTTCTCGAACACCGAGCGCCCGGGAATATGGGGCAGTCCGCCTGTGATCACGCGCCCTGGCTCGCCTTCGGCATGGGCTTCAACGGCGGTGAGAATCTGAGAAGTGCGCATCGTGGTGGGCCTAGAGCTGCCTAATCGACTCAGGATATACCAGGTGCACCACTTGGCTAGTGCGAAGCGCGCGGGGCAATCCAGATAGCCCGAAAATCGTTCACATTGGTCAGGGTCGGCCCCGTTACGACTTGATCGCCTAGCGCGGCAAAAAAAGTATGCGCGTCATTACGCTCCAGTGCCTGCGCCGGATCAACGCCCAGAGTCGCAGCACGGTGCAGGGTGCTGGGATCCACCACGGCCCCTGCGACTTCTGCCGCGCCGTCCACTCCATCCGTATCACACGCCAGTGCAAAAATACCCTCGGCGGCATCCAGCGCCAGGGCCAACGCCAGGGCGTATTCGGCATTGGGTCCGCCCACGCCATCGCCGCGCCGCGTGACGGTCAGCTCGCCACCAGAGAGCAGCAGCACTGGGCGAGACAGCGCAGTGGCCTGAATCTCCAAGGCCAGAGCCGCATGGCTAGCCGCTACCGTGCGCGCTTCGCCCTCCAGGGCGTCTCCCACCAGACGGACTTCGCAGTCGGCATGCTCGAGCACCAGCGCAGCCGCCGCCTGCAAAGACTGAATCGGCGCAGCGATGACATGATTCTCAACCCTTAGCAAGCGGGGGTCGGTAGTGCGGACCACACCACTGCCTTGCTGCAAGGCTGCGCGCACCGTATCGGGCACGGCAACAGACCACTGCTCAAGCACCGCCACAGCGTCGGCTGCACAAGAGTCCTCGCCCACAGTGGGGCCGGAGCCGATAAAGGCCGGATCATCGCCCGGCACGTCGGAGATCAAGAGGTTGTGCATACGCGCAGGGGCAGCGGCGGCAGCGAGCTGCCCGCCTTTGACCAGCGAGAGATGCTTGCGCACCGTGTTGATACGATCTATCGGCGCGCCGCTGGCGAGTAGCGCCGCGTTGAGGGCTTGTTTGTCCGCCAAGCTCACGCCCGCAACTGGGGCAACCAGCAGCGAGGAAGCACCGCCAGAGATCAGCCCCAGCACCAGATCCTGCGGCCCCAAACGAGAAAGCAGAGCCAGCATCCGCCGCGTCGCCTGCGCACCGGCCTGATCGGGCACGGGGTGCGCCGCTTCGACAATCTCGATGCGCTCACAGGGTCGGGCATAGCCGTAGCGAGTAATCACTAGGCCTTCGCAGGGTCCCCAGGCTGTTTCAAGCGCTTCGGCCATGCGGGCGCTGGCTTTTCCTGCCCCCACGACCACCACCCGCCCCGCCGGCTTTGGCGGAAGATGCGCCGCCAGTCTGCGCATTGGGTCCGCACAGGCGACAGCGCATTCAAACAAACGGTGCAGTAAACGCACAATGGCGACCGGCTCAGACACAGAAGACAGCATGGCGTCAGCGGGGAGAGGGCTTGCGCCTAGGATACGACCTTGCGCGAGCAGTGTCTGCGCCAACACGCGCTCAGACACAATAACCACCACATCCCGCCCATGCTGCCCGCTCCACCATCGGCCTCGTTACCGGCAACCGCCACGGCGTCTTGCTCGGTGCTCGGCGGCGCCTTGCCGCTGACATTGATATAGCGATACTGCGACGGTGCGCTGACACGACAATGGTCAGCCTGCCGCGCGAGTCCCAGCACGCGTATTTGCCCTTCGTACTCAACGGTCACAGGCGCGCCCGCCTGCTCTAGACACACTCCACTAGATCGATCATCCGGGGGGCTAGAACACAAGCCATCGCAAGACAGCGACTGGCTATTGGCTACGGTGAGCCACGGCGCCAAGGCATCGCTAATCAGCGACCATCCCCAGTGCTGTAAGGGCGTATCAGCCCCCTCTAGAAAACGTAAATCCGCCGCAATTGACCAGTGCGGAGCCTGCGCCAGTGAGAGCAGTTCTAAGTCGGGCAAGCGCAACCAAGCTAGCTCTGCATCGTAGTGTCGCGCGCTGGGCGCCACCCACTGCACACTCTCTAGCTCCAGACGACCTTGGCGCTGCCACCCAGCATAGATCGGCTCTGGCAGAGCACGTACGCAGTCTGCATCACTGAGCAGCCACTGCGTGCTCACGCGCGTTGCCGTGCAGTGCCAGTTCGGGGTCTTACTGTCGCTCAGTAGCCACACTGCCGCCGGATCAAAAACATAGCGAGCAGCCTGCACAGACAGGCTCGTCATCCACACCAGCACCAGTAACGCCCACCGCATAAAGGCCTATCTCGCTATCTCCCAGACCGAGCGTATGCAAAAACTTCGCCGCTTTAAGCGCCGCCACGCTCCGCGCAGGTCTCCACATTATTTTGCGGTGGCGCTAGACTGTGGTTTTTTGCATGCAGGCAGTCTCTCCATGATCGACACTCCTATCGAGCGCGCCAACACCTCTAGCATGAAGTGGGACAAGTACCCCAGCGATGTGATTCCCATGTGGGTGGCGGATATGGACTTGCCCGTCGCCGAACCGATCATGGAGGCGATGCGCCAACGCCTCGCGCACCCTATTGTCGGCTACACCCGTACGCCCGACAGCACACGCGCAGCAGTCGCGGCCCAGCTGGAGCGAGACTTTGGCTGGAAGATTGACCCCGAGTGGCTGGTGTTTGTCGCCGGTGTAGTGCCCGCGCTTAGTGCCAGCATCCGCGCCTGGACGCCGCCGGGCGAAGCGGTGATGGTCAACACTCCGCTCTATCATCATTTTTTGCACATCGCGCAAGATCTGGGGCGCGAGATGATCGACGTGCCCTTGGTCCACGACGAGGGCTTGCGCTATCGCTTTGACCTCGACGCCATGCGCGCCAGCGTGACGCCACAGACGCGCTTGTTGATGCTCTGCAGCCCGCACAACCCCGTGGGAAGAAGCTGGCGGCGCGATGAGCTAGAGGCGCTGTGCCAGTTTGCTGAAGAGCACGATTTGCTGATCATCTCAGACGAGATTCACGCCGGTTTAACCCTCGTGGGCGAGCACTGCTGTATTGCCCCCCTCACCGCACCCGAACGAGTCATCACGATCTCCAGCGCCTCTAAGACTTTTAATGTTGCGGGCGAAAACGCGTCGTTTGCCGTGATCTCCGATCCGGCTATGCGGGCGCAGTTTCAGAGCGCCTGCCAGGGCATTGTGTCAATGGTCTCGCCACTGGCTTTCGCTGCCTGCGAGGCCGCCTACACCGACGGCGAACCGTGGCGCCAAGAACTGCTCGGCTTGTTGCGCCAGCACTATGCCCGCATTGAGCGCGCCGTGCAAAACTGGCCCGGCGTGCAACTCGCACCGCTGGAGGCGACGTATTTGGCCTGGCTTAAAGTCGATGACGTTGAGCTTGGCGGGGACGGGGCCGACGACGTTTTTGCTGCCTGTGAGCGCGCTGGAGTCGGACCGTCGCCAGGCGCGCAGTTCGGCGATGCGCGCTTTATTCGTCTCAATTTTGCCTGCCCTAGCGCGCAGCTAGAGGAAGTGCTGCGCCGTCTCGATACGGTGTTTAGCTAGGGCTTTGGCTGGGTTTCGACTCAGCGCGCAGTACGCGCTGCGTCTTATCGACATCAAAGCCTATCGCGGTATAAAACAGCTGCGCCACTGAACGCTGTGTATTGCAGCGCACCCGCCACGGGCCAGGATGTTGCTGCATAGCGTGATACACCAGAGCCTTGCCCACGCCTTGCTGTCGTGCTGTGGGGTCAACCACCAAGCCAGCGATTTCATAAAACGCGGCGCTCGCCAGCCGCCGCGCAGCAAAACAATGCAGCCACCCCACAGCCCGTGTTTTCGTGTCGCTTAGGCTGCTCAGACTGCTCGTATGGCTCTCAGCCAGAGCCAAATAGACCGCATCAGTCGGAGAATCCAGCAAGGATTGTAGCTGCGTCTGAGTCTGCGACAGGCACAGTGGCGGGTAGCCCAGATGCGCCGAGAGACGGTGGATCTCAGGCGCATCGGCCAGGACAGCGGTGCGGTGCGTAAGCGTACTTAGCAGTCCTTGATCGCCTGATGTAGCGCGGGGGCGAACTCTGGATACTGGCGCACAATCGGTCCCCACAACAGGTCGCAGGCGACAAAATCGGCAGGATCATCCAGCAACGGCGCTAGCAGTGCCCAGTTGGGTTCGACGTAGGCAAACGGCAACTCCCCATCGCGCGCACGCCGACAAAAGCGATACCAACTGGCGATGCTACGCAGGGTATGCCGGGGCATGTGCCCTCGCGCAAGGCAGCCTTCAATCGTCGGATTGAGAAACACCGGAAACTTAGTGAAGCCATCGGCGCTAATGCGCTCGACCGTGTCACCGATGTGCGTATTGCTAAAGCGTTGCGCAATCACTTCAAGATAGGCACGGGTATCAAACGGCACGGCATCGCCCAGTGCAGGAAGCACTTCTTCGGTTTCTAGCGCATCGAAATGCGCCCGCAGTTCTGGGTCGCGCATGGCCTGATCAAAGTGAGTCAGCCCTGCCTGCGCCGCCAAATAGACGAGACTCGTATGGCCGCCATTGAGAATGCGGATCTTCGCCTCTTCAAACGGGTCCACGTCTTGAGTGATCGTCACGCCGACTTGTTCTAAGGCCGGACGCTCGCCAGCAAATCGATCTTCGATCACCCACTGGATAAAGTCTTCGGCCATAACCGTTGGGTCGTCGATGCGATCAAAGTGCGTCGCGACATCAGCGGCGTGCTGCGGGTGTGGCTGGGGTGTGATGCGATCGACCATGGAGCACGGAAACGTCACGTTCTCCCCCACCCACTGGGCCAGCTCATGTTGGTCACTGAGGCGCAGATAGGCCAAGAAATTGCGCTCAAGCATGCGCCCGTTCTGGCGGATATTATCGCAGCACAAGACCGTAATGGCTCCCAGCCTTGCTTGTTTGCGCGCCGCTAGTGCACCACTGAGATAGGCATAGATTGACTGGCCCGGGCCGCCATTAAGCTCAGCGCTAATTAGCGCGGTGCTGGGGTCGAGCTTGCCGTGTTCATCCAGGTAGTAGCCGCTCTCTGTAACGGTCACTGTCACGCAGTGCACGCTAGGGCTGGCCAACAAGGCTTCGGCAGCCTCTGCGTCGTCAGACCAGTCCACAAACAAGCGATGCGGACGCAGTAAGCGAAAGCTCTCTGCGCCATCAAAGCTCATGGTCTTGAGGACATAGCCATCTTTGCTGGCAATTTGCTTAAAGCGCGGCCGGTCGGCAGCACGTAGGTTCACCGCTGCGATGCCCCAGCGAAGGTCGCCACTGGCTTGCATCAAGTCATCGAGAAACACCGCTTGGTGAGCGCGGTGAAACGCCCCCAGGCCGAGGTGTACGACACCAAGCTCGCATTCTTCGGCGGGGTACTGGGCGGATTGTAAAAGTGAGGCACTCATGCCACTTGCTCCGGTTTGGCCAAATCGCGCCGCGCGAGATCACGATATTCGCTAGGGGTCATGCCTTTGAGTCTGAGAAATTGGCGATTAAAGTTCGCCAGGTTTTGAAAGCCGACCTCGAAACAAATCGAGGCGATTTGGTGCTCTGTCGAATACAACAAGCTGCAGGCTTGGCCGATGCGAACGCGATTAACGAACTCTACAAACTTATTGCCTGTCACTGCTTGGAAGTTGCGCGAAAACGCCGAAGCACTCATCCCCGCCATATCCGCCATAGTGACGAGATTGAGGGCCTGGGGATAGTGTTCGACTACATGGTCCACCACGGCGCCGATGCGGTCGTGTTTGCCGCTGACTGCTGTGCCCGTGTCGGAGGTGACCGAGGTCGCCAGCGTGTTTTTGTGTTCGTGGTTATTGACTGTGAGCAGCAAGCGAATAAACGCAAGAATCTGCTCGGGGCCGCTGGAGTCGCGCACTGCCGCCATTAAGCTTTTGGCAGTGTCGAGATCAAAGCCCACAAACTCAATCCCTGAGCGCGACTGCTCTAGCATCGTGCGCAAAGAAGAGAACTCAGGAAAGGCACTCTGGAGCTGGCGCACGCTGGCGTCGTGAAACTGCACCAGCATATCGCGGGTGCTGACAGACGCGGTGCCGTAGGTGATCCAATTGTGCGGCAAATGCGGGCCGGTTAAGAACAAACTACCTGGTTTGAACTCGCCAATATAGTCCCCGACAAAGGCTTTGCCGCCAGAGTTGACAATCAGGTGCAGCTCGTACTCTTCGTGCGCGTGCCAGCGACACAAATGAGTCGGCCAACCGTGCTCGAGATAGCGAATGCTCTCGGTCGCGCGGTCAACATATTCGATTTCTGGGTCAATGATCGACATCCCTACCTACCTCAGCACGTTGCCGCCATCAACACTCAAAGTCTGCGCGGTGATGTATGCCGACTGCTCGCTGGCCAAGAACACCGCTACGCGGGCCACATCGTGAGGGCGCCCCATATAACCGAGCGGTACCGCCTCGCCAACTTCGCGTTTTTTTTGTCCGGGAGCCTTGCCTTCGAAGCGCGCGAACAAGGCATCCACCTGCTCCCACATGGGCGTGTCAATCACGCCGGGAGAGAGCGCGTTCACGCGAATCTTGTGAGGAGCCAAGGCTAGCGCGGCGGACTGGGTGTAGCTGATGACCGCAGCTTTACTGGCACAGTAGTGCGCCACCAATGCCTCGCCACGATGGCCCGCTTGGCTGGCCATGTTAATGATCGAGCCGGGCTGAGAGGCCGCGACAAGCGCCCGCGAAGCGGCCTGCATGACGGCGTAGAGGGCGCGTACATTCAGGCCGAACAAGCGCTCGTATTGCCCCAGATCGGCATCGAGTACTGACCCCATGTCAAACAGCGCCGCGTTATTAAACACCACTTGCGGACACTGCTCAGAGATCCAGGCGCAGCAGGCCTCTAAGCCCTTGGGGTCGAGAAGATCAAAGGGGCGGTAGTCAATCGCCTCGCGCACGCTAGCGGGTGTATCGGGCGCGCCGACAAAGTCAGGCCCCAGGTCTGTAGCCAAGACGCGAGCGCCGAGAGCCAAAAAGTGCGCGGCCGTCGCGGCACCAATGCCGCCGTTGGCTCCAGTGACCAAGCAGGTTTTCCCTGCCAGGCTCACTGGAGCGGCGTCGGCCGCTCCAGTGACGGGTATCACTTCACTGCACCAAAGGTCAGCCCTTGTACTAATTGACGCTGACACATCCAACCGAACACCACAATCGGCGCGCAAGCCAATGTCGAGACGGCAGAGAGTTTGGCCCAGAACAGCCCCTCAGGCGATGAAAAGCTCGCTACCAGCGCTGTCAGGGTGCCAGCATTGGAAGAGGTCAGGTTCAAAGACCAGAAGGCTTCGTTCCAACACAAGACAATCGACAACAGTGAAGTCGAGGCAATGCCTCCCCAAGCCAAAGGCATGACCACTTTGACAATCTGCTGCCAAGTGCTGGCGCCATCAATACGGCTGGCTTCGAAGATATCGCGCGGGATTTCTCGGAAGAAGTTGAACAAGATCATCATCACGATCGGCAGGTTCATCATCGCGTAGATAATAATCAAAGCCGTGAGGGAGTCGAGTAGGCCAAACTTCTGACAGATCAGGTAAATCGGCATCAGTACACCGACCGCTGGCAGCATTTTGGTCGACAGCATCCAGAGCAACACGTCTTTGGTATAGCGCCCGGGGCGCAGCGCCATAGCATAGGCCGACGGAATCGCAATCAACATTGCTAGCAAAGTACCACCGACACTGGTGATGATCGAGTTGATGGCATAGGAGGTGTAGTTGGTGCGCTCCTGAATCAGGGAGTAGTTCTCGACACTCGGCTCAAAAAACAACAGCGGCGGGACCGCGATCGCCTGCAGCTCGGTTTTAAAGCTGGTCAATACCATCCAGAAGATGGGGAAGAAGACCAAACCTGCAACCAGCCATGAGGCAGTGACAGCCATAGTGTGCTGGAGAC
>CAKZUS010000040.1 GCA_937921805.1 uncultured Granulosicoccaceae bacterium | reverse complement strand
CTAGCGGGCGGGGAAACATCTTAGGAATGAGTGCAAACACTGAGCAAGGGCGCTCGCGGCACCACTGCCAGCACTCCTCTAGGCGTTGCTGATGGTGAGCGTGCAGGGTGTGTAAGCGCTCATGCAGGCCGACAAATACCTCGCCATGACAGGGCAGGACCTGGGTGTCAGCCGGCAGGTCGAGAAAGCGCGCAAAGCTCTCTAGGTAGTCTCGCAGAGGATTGGCCCCCGGATTGAACCACATCACGGAGGTATTCGGGCTGATGCGCGGCAAGACGTGATCGGCAGCCAAGAGCCGGCCCTGTTCGGCGTTGTACAAGCACACCTGCTCGGGAGAGTGCCCCGCAGCGGTCATAACGCGCCAGTGCTGGCGCCCGATAGGTAGCGCGTCGCCGTCTTGCAGTGCGTGATAGCCCGCTGGCAGGGGGCCGACGGATTGGCGAAAGCTGCGGTCGTGTTCGTAGTGCTCTTGCTGGCGGGCGCTGCTCATGCCGTGTTCGGCGTAGAAGGCGCGCTGGCGCTCGCGCACGATGTGCGGGTCGGCGCAGCTCAGCGCTGCCGTCACCAGCCATTCTTGTTGACTCATCAACAACGCGGCGTCGAGCTGCTGGAGCAGCCAGTCGGCCAAGCCAAAGTGATCGGGGTGGTAGTGCGTGCACAGGAGGCGCTGTGCGGGGTTTTGCGGTAGCCACTGCCGCCAGATATCGCGCAGCGCAGCGCTGTTCCAGCCCGTATCGACCCACAGCGCTTCATCGCCATCGCTCAGGCGAAACACATTCACGTGTTTGAGGGCGATGGGCAGTGGTAAGCGCCCCCATTGCACTCCGCCGCCAATGTCGATGCACTCGCCGTCTTGCGGGGCGGTGAAGGGATAGCTCAGCATGAGGTGTCTGGGGTGCGGGCTGGAGTGCGGGCACTGGGGAAGAGGCGATCAAAATTGGCCGTAGTCGCCTCGGCCAGCGCCTCTAGGCTGATCCCACGTAAGTCGGCAACGTGCTGCGCAGTATGGAGCACATGAGCGGGTTGGTTGGGTTTGCCGCGATGTGGCACGGGCGCCAAATACGGCGAGTCGGTCTCGACCAAAATGCGATCTAGCGGCGCCTTGCGCGCGACCTCTTGCACGGCTTTGGCGCTCTTGTAGGTCACGATGCCGGAGAAGCTAATATGAAAACCGATATCCAAAGCCTGCTCGGCAATGCGCCAGTCCTCTGCGAAGCAGTGCATGATGCCCCCAGCGTCGCGCGCCTGATGCGTGCGCAGGAGCTGCATCGTGTCGTCAGCGGCCTCGCGGGTGTGGATGATCAAGGGCTTGTTGACCTCGCGCGCCACCTCGATATGGCGGATAAACCGCTGCCACTGCCAGTCGCTACGCGGCGCCACCCAGTGATAATCCAGGCCCGTCTCGCCGATGCCAATGACGCCTTCATCGCGCGCGGCTGTGGCGAGCTCGGTGGCGCTGGCTTCGTGTCCGCCCTCGGCGGTGGGATGGATGCCCACTGTGCAGGAGAGTTGGGGGTACTGGGCGGCGAGCTGACGCACGGCGGGGTAGTCTTCCCAATTGATCGAGATGACGGTCATATGCGCGATGCCATTGTCGCGCGCGCGCGCCAGCACACCGGGTAGGTCTTCGGCCAGCGGGGCAAGATTGAGGTGGCAGTGGCTATCGACGAGTTGCATAGTGAAAGAGTCCGTCATTGATCAAGAAGGGCGCGCATGCTGGCCAGCGCTGCTTTGCCGCTTTGGAGCGTGGCCTCGGGGTCGAGGGTCGTGTGTTCATCTAGGCGCTGCAGGGCCTGTTCGGGCAGCTCGTCCAAGAACCGACTCGGGGTTGTGCGCTGCGTTTCGCCGTAGCGAAAGCGTCGTTTGGCGTAAGTGCAGGTGACGTTGCGTTGGCCCCGAGTGATACCGACATAAGCCAAGCGCCGCTCTTCTTCAATATTATCTTCTTCGATGGCGTTTTGGTGCGGGAGCAAGCCCTCTTCGCAGCCGACCAGAAACACCTGCGGAAACTCCAAGCCCTTGGCGGCATGCAGGGTCATCAGTTGTACTTCGTCGCGCGAGCTGTCGTCGTCTTGCCGGTCCAGCATGTCGACCAAGCGAAAGTGTTGTAATAATTGCGATAAAGAGCGCACCGGCTTATCAGCGTCGGTTTCTAGGCGCCGCATCCAGTCGAGTAGCTCTTGGACATACTGCCAGCGGCGCTCCCCGGCACGGGCGTCGCTAGAGACCTCGCGCAGCCAGCTTATGTAGTCGATATCTTCTAATAGCGCCTGAATGCTGTCGACTAAGCTCGCACTCAAGGTCACATTGTCGCGCCAGCGTGCGCTCCATTGGGCAAAGCCGCGCAGGCGCTGTAAGGCTCTGGGGGTGAGGCTGGCGCTGATGCCCATGCTGTCGCTGGCCTCTAGCAGGCTGCATTCGCGCTGGCGGGCGTAGTGGGCCAGGTGCTCTAGCGTTGTGGCGCCAATTTCGCGCCGGGGCACGTTGACGATGCGCAAGAACGCCGTGTCGTCCTTGGGGTTGGAGAGCAGCTGCAAATAGGCCAGAACGTCTTTGATCTCCGCGCGTTCAAAAAAACTGCGACTGCCAGTGAGGCGATACGGAATGCGTTTGGCCTGCAAGGCCTGCTCAAACACGCGCGATTGGAAATTGCCGCGATACAAGATCGCGTAGTGAGCGAATTGACGCTGGTGTTGTAGCTTGTCCATCAGAATGCTGCTCGCCACCCAGTCGGCCTCGTCTGTGCCGTCTTTGCAGGCCACAATGCGCAGCGGATCGCCAGGGCCGACCTCACTCCAGAGTGTCTTGTCGAACAAGTGCGGGTTGTTGGCAATTAGCGTATTAGCGCAGTGCAAAATGCGCTGCGTGGAGCGGTAGTTTTGTTCGAGCTTGATGACGGTGAGCGAGGGGTAGTCGGTTTGGAGGGCATTGAGATTGTCTGGCCGCGCGCCGCGCCAGGCATAAATGGACTGGTCGTCGTCTCCGACGGCCGTCAGGCGTGCTTGCGGCCCGATGAGCGCGCGCACGAGTTCGTACTGCGCTGAGTTGGTGTCTTGGTATTCATCCACCAAAAGATGGCGCACGCGATTTTGCCAGCGCTCTCGCACGGCGGCGTGCTCTTGGAGCAGGCGCACGGGCAGGGCAATGAGATCATCAAAGTCCACGGCGTTGTAGGCGCGCAGCAGAGCGTTGTAGCGCTCGTAGAGCACCGCCGCCCACTGCTCGTAATCATCCAGCGCTCCGCTGAGGGCTTGGGCTGGCATAACGAGATTGTTTTTCCAGCGCGATATCACGTTGCGCAGCGCCTCGTCATCCGACAACGCCGCGCCGCCTTGCTCGCTGCGCACCGCTTTGATGACGGCCAAAGTATCGGCGCTGTCGAGAATACTGAGGTCACGCGTCAGCCCCGCGAGTGCGGCTTCTTCGTGCACAAAGCGCATGCCCAGAGTGTGGAACGTGGAGACCTTGAGCTGAGCGGCCAAAGTAGAGCCGAGTTGCTTGGCGGTACGCTCGCGCATTTCGCGCGCGGCCTTGTTGGTGAAGGTCACGGCAAAGACGTGTTCGGGGCGGTACTGCAAGTGCTCGATGAGATAGTGAATTTTGGTGGTAATAACGCGCGTTTTGCCGCTGCCGGCACCGGCCAACACCAGAAGCGGTGAGTGAGTGTGCTTGACCGCGCTGCGCTGAGTGGGATTGAGTCCGTGCACCGAGTCTGCCTACCAAGGGGGATAAACCCTCCAGTATACTGGTGCCATTGTGTGTCTGTAGTGCTGGGTTATGTCTGATTATCAAGAATTTTTACTGGCTGCGCGTGAAGCTGCTGCCGCCGCTGCGACCGTGATCCATCAAGGCTATGGCGGTGCGGCGGTGAACTACAAAGATGACGGCAGCCCGGTGACCCAAGTCGATATTGACGCTGAGCACGCAGTGCGGGGGTATTTGATGCAGCGCTTCCCCGGACATGGTTTCTATGGGGAAGAGCTGGGCGCTCGTTCTGTCGATGCGGAGTTCTTGTGGCTGATCGACCCTATCGACGGCACCAAGAGCTTTGTGCGCGGTTATCCCTTGTTCTCCACCCAGATTGCACTGATGCACCGGGGCGAGATTGTGGTGGCGGTCTCTAGTGCTCCGCTCTATAACGAGATTGCCTGGGCCAGCAAAGCGGGAGGCGCTTTTCTCAATCATCGACGCATTGAGGTCGCGGCACCGCGCGAGCTGTCGCTCGCGACACTCTCCATTGGCAACATTCAAACACTGACGACGGACCCGCAGGCCTGGCTTCGGGTTGGAGAGCTGCTAGCCAGTGCCCACCGTCATCGCGGCTACGGCGATTTTTTGCACTATCACCTGCTGGCGTCAGGGCGCATCGATGCGGTACTAGAGTCGGATGTCAACGTGCTCGACGTTGCCGCGCTGTCACTGATTGTGAGCGAAGCGGGGGGCGTGATGAGCGATCTTGATGGGGCGGCAATCGGTTTGAGCACTACTAG
>CAKZUS010000039.1 GCA_937921805.1 uncultured Granulosicoccaceae bacterium | reverse complement strand
GTCGACGCGGTATATGACGAATTCGTAGCCGCACTAGCAGAACAGGGCGGAGCATTGGTACCGCGTGCAGAGCAACATCGCGTTGTCGAGCGCATGTGGCCAGACGGCAAGCTCAGCCGCTCAGTCATGGCCCAAGACGCTGAGATCGTCGTCCAAGCGCTCGGCCTCGCCGAAACAGTACCGGCAGAGACGCGTTTTGTGCTGGTAGAGACCCAAGGCATTGGCCCCGGGCATCCTCTGTCGGGCGAGAAACTCAGCCGAGTGGCCGCATTGTATCGGGCGCGAGACTTTGCGCAGGCCCTTGATATCAGCGCGTGGATACTCAATCACCAAGGCGCTGGGCATTCCATTGGACTGCACTCGGGCCTGGATGAGCGCGCGTTGGCGCTTGCGACACAACTGCCGACTTGCCGCGTGATAGTGAATCAGGCGCATTGCTTTGCCACTGGCGGGGCCTTTGACAATGGCCTGCCGTTTTCGCTCTCCATGGGCTGCGGCTCCTGGGGCGGCAATGCGATTGATGACAATCTGCACTGGAAGCACTTTATTCAGTACAGCAAAATAGTGCGCCCCATTGCGCCGCGCGAGCCATCGCTTGAGGATATCTTTGGCGAATACTGGGAGCACGCAGGCCAGTGAGTGTAGCGCGTGTCTCGCCTTTGGCATCGTCTAGTTTGTCGTCTATGGGGCCGCCTATGGGCAGCGTACGCGACTGGCTACAGCACCGCTGCGAGAGCGATGCGATCAGCCATGTCTTCCCCGATGACACCGCGATAAGCTGGCGTCAGCTCCATGAAGGCGCCTCCCGAGTGGCCCAAGCTTTAGTGGGCCTGGGCGCTCGCAAAGGCGAGAGCGTTGCGCTATTGCACAGCAATGGTCGCGATGGTGTTGTGGCGCTGTTTGGCGTGTTGTATGGCGGTTTTCGCGCGACGCTGATCAACCTGGTAGCGGGGCCAGACGCGATCGCCTATGCCTTGCAACATAGCAAGGCGAAGATGCTTCTCTGCGGGCAGGCGCAGCGGGCGCTGTTGCCCGAGACACTGCCAAATCAAGACAGCATCGTCGTGAGTGTGGGCGAGCTGCTGCAACAGCGCAGCGCGCCTAGCTCGCCTAGCTTGAGTGACCTGCCGGCGCTGAGCGCCGAAGATGACGCGCTATTGATGTACACCTCCGGCACGACGGGTCGCCCGAAAGGCGTCGTGCACAGCCATGCGAGCTTGTTAGCGGGGGGCTGGACGACGGCTTTGGCGCACGCGCTCACGGCGGCAGATCGGGCGCTGTGTGTGCTGCCGATTTATCACATCAACGGCTTGTGCGTGACGCTGATGGCGCCGCTGGTCTCCGGTGGGTCGGTGGTCGTGTGTGAGCGCTTTTCGGCCCGTCGCTTTTGGGAGCTGTGCGACCAGCACGCCGTGAGCTGGTTTTCCGTAGTGCCGACGATTATCTCGCATCTGCTCCACGGTGCTGCATCCCCGTCCAAGCAGACGACTCTGCGCTTTGGACGCTCCGCCTCCGCGCCGCTAGCGCCCGAAGTACACGAGGCTTTTGAAGCACGCTTTGGCGTCTCTATTGTCGAGACGATGGGCTTGACCGAAACCGCCGCCCAGATTCTCTCCAACCCCCTTGGCACGCGCAAAATCGGCTCTCCTGGCGTCGCGGTGGGCAACGAAGTGTGCATTCTTGGGCCGGACCTCGCCCCGCTGCCCGCAGGCGTGGAGGGCGAGATTGCCATACGCGGCCCAAATGTGATGCGCGGCTATCTTGATAACCCCGAAGCCAACGCGGCGAGTTTCACGGCCGATGGCTGGCTGCGCAGCGGTGACCTGGGGCGCATCGACGAAGACGGCTATGTATTTGTGACAGGGCGGCTCAAAGAGCTGATTATTAAAGGCGGAGAAAACATCGCCCCGCGTGAAGTCGACGAAGCCCTCTACGCACACGCCGATGTGATCGAAGCGGCGGCGTTTGCGCAACCTTGCGAGCGCTATGGCGAGCGCGTGGAGGCAGCGGTAGTGCTGCGTGCTGGTTCGCAGGCGGACAGTGCCACGCTGATTCGCCTCTGCCAGCAGCGCCTGGGAGAGTTTAAATCACCGGATTGTGTGCATATTTTGGTGGAACTGCCCAAAGGGCCGTCCGGCAAAATCCAACGTCTCAAGCTAGCCGAGTGTGTGCGCTAAGAGGCGTAGACGGGCTGGTATCCCTGAATAAAGCGCACAAACTCGGCTGAGATGCAGTGCGCGACAGCCAGGCGAATCCAGTGGCTTTCGCGTCGCTCGGCATAAAAGTGAGTGCCGAATAACACATCAATATCGGCCTTGCGTGCCGCCTCGATAAACGCCGCCGTATCGCCAGGGGGGCGCGCCCAGAGCACGGGACCATTGGCGGGGAGGTGGAAGAACTCAAACCCGTGCTCACGCAGCAGCGCAATACTGCGCTCGCGGGCTTGGTTAACGTGCTCTAGGAGCTGGTTTTGGTGCTTGCGAAACCCGCCGTCAGTGAGAATCTCGTACACCACGCGCTCGGCTAGTTCGCTCGCTCGGGCGCCTAAGAGGCGTTTGCGCAATAGCTCCGTACGCCACGGTTTTGGCGTTGCGACATAGCCGACTCGCAGTCGCCCAGAGATGTTCTTGGAGTAGGAGTTGACGTGGAACACCCGCTCCAGGCCGTCGAGGCTGGCGAAACACAAGGGATTATCGGCGTGCAGAAAACCCGCGCTGTCATCGTCAATGATACGAAAGTCATAGCGTTCGGCAATGCGTAGTGTGGCGTGTAGTTGCTGCGGATTGAGAGTTTGCCCGGTGGGATTATGGTTGACCGAACTGGTGTAGAACAGCACGGGCCGGTGCTGCTCGGCCACAGTGGCGAGCGCTTCGAGGTCTAGCCCTTCAGGCGTTCTGGGAAGGGCGATCAGTTTGGCCCCAGTGCCGCTGATCAAATCGCGAAAGACCATATACCCCGGATCATCGCATAGCACCGTATCGCCCGGCTTGACGCAAGTACGGATGATCAGGTCAGTGGCCGATACGGCGCCGCTGGTGGTCATGATTTGGGAAATGTCGCAGTTCACCCCAATGTGGGTCAATTGCAGGCGGATCTGCTCGCGCAATGGGCCATAGCCTTCAATGGCAGAGTAGCTCTCAGCAAAGTCCTCGCCGCACTGCCGGGCGGCTTTGCGTACCGCACGTTGCAGGTCTTCGGTATTGAGCCAGCGCCCTGGTAGCGTGCCGGCGCTCACATTGAGCCTTGATACCGCCTGCGTGGCTAGGTGCAGCGCAGACAGATTCACCTCGGTGCCCTCATCGGGGATGACCACAATCTGCTCGTCGCGTACAAAAAACCCTGCACCAGGGCGCGATTGCAATACCCCTGAGGCAACTAAGCGGTCATAGACTTGCACGGTGGTAAAGCGACTCACGCCATTGCGCTCAGCAAAGCGCCGGATAGACGGCAGACGGCTACCAGGAGGCAAAGTCTGGGCGCGAATCATGGCGCTGATCTTATCGACAAGGTACTGAGTAATTGTACCGGTACGAACGCCAGTACAGTCTATGCGTAAGTCCATGATCCGTGCCGCCAGAGAGAGAAGAGTAGGTCTGCCCTAAGTCATTCAAAGTGACCCTGTTGAAGGCAGTTATCGCGCCGTAGACTGTCATCATACTTTGTACTGGAGAAAACAATGCAACTGGCTACTATCTTTGTGTTCAACTCACTGTCTGAATGCCGGCGCCCGCTGGACTTTGTGTTGGATGTACAGCGCCAGCGTCATGCCCTGCGTCGCCTCAGTGCTGCGGAGCTTGTTGATATTGGCTTGTGTCCCACAGCCGCGCGCCGAGAAGCACGCCGTGCTTGGTGGGATCTTCCCTGGGAGCAATACCGCTCCACGGCGGCTGAGCGTTTGGTTCGGTGGAAGGCTTAGTGCAGCACTATTGTGCCTCTGCCCGAGTGACTCTATTCGGGCGATGCGCCGAGCGCAGCTACTGTACCTGCAAGATTCCAGCTCATATCGCGCCAGCTTGCACTGCCGGGGTTGCGGTAGTCGTCCCATCCTTCTTTGGCGGCGCCAATGGCGAGTGTCATCATTGCCGCTTGTTGTGGGTCGTCAAGTTGAGTGTTGAGGTGCTGCGCTATCAAGGCCGAGGCGACAAAATGCAGGGCTTTGTCTTGGCCTAGCCAGGGGTCTTTGCCCGTGCTGCAGGCGCCAAGCAGCACACTCAAACAACACAGCTGTGTAAAAGGCCGCGCAAAAGGCCGCATAAAGGCTAGGTAGCTCGGGCGTAATCGACGCATCGGGGTTCGGGATCCGAAGGGGGCTTGTGGCATACTAAGCGACTTTGAGCGAATCTGGATATAAGCATGGGCTTTTTTATTGAAGATGCGATGGCGCAGAGCGCTGGGGGAGAGGGAAGCTTGTTGGGCTTGGCCTTTCCGGTTTTATTATTGGTGGTGTTTTACTTCCTATTGATCCGTCCGCAGCAAAAGCGTGCCAAGGAGCACGCAGCGATGGTCGAGGCGGTCAAAAAAGGAGATGAAGTGATCTCCAATGGCGGGTTGGCTGGTACGGTCACAAAAGTGGACGAGAGTTTTATTGGTTTGCAGATCGCCGCTGAGGTCGAAGTGCATATCCAAAAAAACGCGGTGGCAAGCCTCTTGCCCAAGGGAACCTTGAAAAAACTCTAACTCGCCCCATCACCTGGAGAAGCTTGCACGCACACTGCCCATGAATAGATACCCCTTTTGGAAAAACCTACTGATCGCTTTGGTGGTCGCCTTGGGCGTGCTGTATGCACTACCTAATCTCTACGGCAAAAAGCCGGCTGTGCAGCTCAATGCGCTCAACGGACCGCTGGCGGTCGACACGACCGAGCGTGCCTTGGCCACATTGGAAAACGCCGAGCTGACTCCGCAGCGCTTCGATCTTGATGCGGAGCGCCTGGTGTTGCAATTTGACAACCTTGACGCGCAGCGCAAAGCCAGTGATGTGCTCAAGGCCGAGCTAGGCCAGCGTTACAGCATCAGCCTTAATCTCGTGCCTGCTACGCCCGATTGGTTGCGCAGCTTTGCCTCGCCGATGGCCTTGGGGCTGGATTTGCGCGGCGGGGTGCATTTTTTGATGCAAGTGGACATGGAGGCGGCCATTGATACCCGTGTCGAGTCCCTGCGCCAAGATCTGCGCACGGGGCTGCGAGAGCGCGACATCAAATACCGCGGTGTGGTCCGCGATGGCCACGAATTGCGCATTCGCTTTAGTGATGAGGCGTCGCGCGATGCGGCCTCTGCCGCGATTTCTCGGCAGTATCTAGAGCTGCAGCTTACGCGCACGGAGCAGGGCGATGATTTGTTTTTGGTGGCGAATCTGACCGAAAACGCCATCCTCGAAGAGCGCGACAGTGCCCTGCAGCAGAATATAATTACGCTGCGCAATCGGGTGAATGCCCTGGGTGTGGCAGAGCCTGTTATTCAGCGCCAAGGCAACGACCGCATCGTTGTGCAGCTTCCCGGCGTACAAGATCCTGAGCGCGCGCGGGAGATTCTCGGCTCGACAGCGACTTTGGAATATCGCTTGGTTTACGGCAGCGCCAATGACTGGTTTAGTGCCGAGGCAACCGGGCGGGCGCCCGCCAATGCGCAGCTGTTTTCTCAACGCGATGACGGCAGCCCGATTTTGCTGCGCCGCGATGTAATTGCCACGGGGGATCAGATTACCAATGCCAGCGCGGGCATTGATAGCCAGAGCGGCTCTCCTGCCGTATTTGTTGACCTCGACAGCAAGGGTGCGCGGCGAATGCAGCGCATTACCGCTGAGAATATTGGCAATTTGATGGCAGTGGTCTTTATCGAAACTCGCACGACCACAACGATGGTCGATGGCGAAGTGCAGCGCGAACGCAACGAGACGCAAGAGGTCATCAACACCGCTACGATTCGTGATGTGCTGAGCAATCGCTTTCAGACGACTGGCCTAGCATCCCAGGAAGCGCGCGATTTGGCCTTGCTGCTGCGCGCGGGAGCGCTGCGGGCGCCTGTTGAAATCATCGAGGAGCGCACTGTCGGTCCGAGCCTCGGAGAGGACAATATCGAGCAAGGCTTGATGTCGGTGCTGGTCGGCTTTGGCTTTGTGCTGTTGTTTATGGCGCTCTACTACAAAGTGTTTGGCCTGATCGCGAATCTTGCACTGGCGCTGAATCTGGTGTTGCTGGTCGCTGCACTCTCGCTCCTACAGGCGACTCTCACGCTGCCAGGCATCGCAGGCATCGTGCTCACAGTGGGCATGGCGGTGGATGCCAATGTCTTGATCTTCGAGCGCATTAAAGAAGAGCTGCGCAATGGGGCGGCAGTCGCGGGGGCTATTAATGCGGGCTATGAAAAAGCGGTGATTACTATCGCTGATGCGAATATCACGACGCTGATTGCAGCACTGGTGTTATTCGGTTTTGGCACGGGACCCATCAAAGGCTTTGCCATTACGCTGTCTTTTGGCATCGTCACCTCTATGTTTACCGCGATTTGGGGCACCCGAGCGCTCGTGAACTGGCTCTATGGCAGCAAGCGTCTCGAACGCCTGCCGATTTAGGAAGCTCTCATGCAAGAAGATACTGAATTGACGATGACCGATTTTGGTCGGTTTGACTTTGTCGGCAAGCGCACCATTGCGCTGATCATCTCGACCGTATTGATTGTCATCTCCATTGCGAGTTTAGCCACGCGCGGACTGCAGTTGGGTTTGGACTTTACGGGGGGATACCAAATTGAAGTGGGGGCAGAGCAGCCACTAGAGCTGGTGCCGATGCGCCAGGCACTGCTCGATGCTGGCATCGAAGACGCCCAGGTGCAGTACTTCGGGAGCCGCAACGAGGTGTTGGTGCGTCTTGCCGCTGAAGGAGACCGGGCCGATACTGATGTCAGCGCCTCGGTGCTCGAAGCGCTGCAAAC
>CAKZUS010000038.1 GCA_937921805.1 uncultured Granulosicoccaceae bacterium | reverse complement strand
CACTTTTTCACCCTCTTGCTAGTTACATCTGACTCATTTTTGGAACGGGTCTCGTTCTCAAATTGGGGATTAAAATCTCTTCGCCTTCATCTTAAGATAGAACGACCGCTCGGAATTAAGTGATTTCCGAGTCCATGCTTCAAAAGCTTTCTGCCTTTGAAGTCATTCCCCCTCGTTCTATGCCGATGGCTTGTGCAACTCAGTGTGCAACTCAGGCATTTGAGAGGACAACAAGGAGTTAAATCAGTGCAGTGTCAATACATTCGTTGTCTCGGCGACATCCCCTCAGCGACGTCAATCAATCCTAATGTTCTCACCCTTTTTAGCGGTGGTCTCGATAGCAGTTTTCTGCTGCAGAAACTGCGCGCGATGGGCTGCAACGTCACCGCTTTAGCCGTCGATGTCGGCGATATCGGAAATGTAGAAGAGCTCGAACGCATTGCTACGGCGCTCGGCGCCAAATTCGAATACGTCGATGCCAAAGAACAATTTATCCAAGACGGCGTGCTGCCGGCTATTCGCGCCCAGGCCCGCTATCTAGGCCACTTCCCCATTAGCTCGTCTCTGTCACGCCCTATCATGGCTCAGGCCGCTGTTCAAGCGGCGCGCGATAATCATTGCGGCACCATTCTCCACACCGCCAATACTTCGCAAAACAGCCTACGCAGGCTCAATGGCGCTATTCGCAGTCTTGGTTTTACTGGTCATTTTGGATCACCGTTCGAGTGGGACGCTATCTCACGTAGCGAGAAAACCCAGGCCCTCAGCGGCACCACCCGCGAGCACTTTGCGCAGCGCTTGCGCAGCGGTGACTCCAATCTGTGGTGTCGGGAATTCGAATCAGGAGACCTCGACAACCCCGAGGCCTTTGTCCTCCCAGAGTCAGCCTACACATGGAGCGCCGCCCCTTCTCTGTCTGCCCCCAGCACCCTCAGCATTGGCTTTGTTGCAGGTGTGCCGCGCAGCATAGACGGGTACGCGCTGTCTCCTCAGGTTTTGATATCTCAGCTCAATGTGCGACTCGGTGCATACGGAATCGGCAGATTTGAGGGGCTTGAGCACCTCGCTGGTGACGAAAAAGTACTCGAAGTCCGCGAGGCCCCCGCAGCGCATGCATTGCTTGAGGCCTATCACCACCTCAGCACCGCAACACTCGGCTACGAATTACTGCGCGAGAAGCGTCATCAAGAGCAAATCTGGGTACGCGAAGCCGTCGAGGGCCGGTGGTTTGGCACATTAAAAACCGCCTGCCAAGCTTTTATCGACGCCCTCAGTCAGTCAGTCAGCGGAGAGGTGCGCTTTCAACTGCGACCAGGCGCTTTGTCTCTCGCCGGGGTAAGAGCTGACAACCCAATGTATCTCACCGACAGAGACCAGTGGGAAGCACAGCAGTCGCAAAGCCTGGCTTGGCGCCGGCCGCCAGCTCCCCTGAGCATCGTCGCTGCACCCACTGCCGAGATAGCCTAATGGAGAAGACACCGATGCAAGATGCCCTGGTTCTCCCTTCGCAGACTGCTTTTGATACAGCAGTCAATGCTTTCTCGCGCGACTTGTTGCTCAAGCACTTCGCGTTTGCACCCGGTACATCGCTGTGTGATGCCGCGGGAGTCTCTAGCGAACAAGTCTCTGCGTTCTCCCAATACTGGCACCGTTTGACGCTGGATCGATTTATGGGCGACGGGGGACGCTACCGGTTTCGGCGCTACAGCGCTTTTTGGCTCGACAGTCCAGGGGCTGATTTTCGCGTGCTCGCCCATCACCCCTACGAGCAGCCTACATCGGTTAACCCTCTTAACGGCGGAGTGAAACGCGAGTTCGATCCCATTGAGCCTGCCATGCTAAACGAGCCTGCACTGCGCGCAATCGTTTCATTTCTGGCACACTCTTTCGATCTCGTAGAAAACGCGCAACGCCCTTGGCTTGTCCGACTGCACCCGTATCGAATTTATGCGACCAAGCAATGTGAAGGGAAGCCTGCCCCAGAGGGTATGCACAGAGATGGCGTCGACTACGTCACCTCAGTATTAATAAACAGAGAAAATGTAAAGGGAGGAGAATCTACAGTGGCTACTTTAGATAAACAAATCATACATGGACAGACGCTCAGCACCGCTATGGATGTGTTGAGCTGCGATGACGATGCCGTGTTGCACGGCGTGAGCAATCTCGCTCCCATCGACGAATACTCCGAGGCCTGGCGTGACGTCCTGGTCGTAGCATTCTCCCGTGGCTGAGGCGTCAAGCAACACGCAACATACCAGCGCCCGAACGTCGGGCGCCCGAAAGCCGGGTTTCATCGCCAGCGATGGGCTATTACTGCTCGTCGCTGCGGTGTGGGGGACTAGCTACGGCCTCGCTAAAGAGGTCGTTAGCGTCTACCCTGTTCTCGCGTTTTTAGTACTGCGTTTTGCCATGACTAGCTGCTTATTAGCGGTTCCGCTGTGGACGGAGCTACGCCGAGACTACCGGTCTATCGTCCGTGTAGGCGTGCCAACAGGGGGGATTTTGCTGGGCATTTTTCTCTGCGAAACCTATGGAGTACTGCAAACCACCGCTTCCAACGCCGCAGTGTTGATCAGTCTATTCGTGATCTTCACCCCGTTTATCGAGTGGCTTATTCTGCACCGCCGCCCCAGCACGATGATGATGTTACTGGCGCT
>CAKZUS010000037.1 GCA_937921805.1 uncultured Granulosicoccaceae bacterium | reverse complement strand
GCCCGCGTAGGCAGTGTTACCGCTGGCATCGAGTGGTTCAAGCCGTGGCTGACGATTGACGACGACCAACCAGTGAAAAACTTGCCAGAGCTGGAAGTGCTGCTGCGCGGCGTGTTCGATAGAGCGCGTTTTCTGGGGATTGTCAGCAACTTTTCGCTATTTGAGCAAGATACTGATAGTGATGAAGTGTATAAAATCCTCACAGGCTATCATCAGTACCACGCCGCACAGAGCGCACTGATTAGCACGGTAAAAGCATCAGGCCCCAACGGCAACCGGCGCGGTGGGGTGGTGTGGCATACGCAGGGATCCGGCAAGAGCTTCACCATGCTGTTTTTCTCGGGCCTGTTGATCTCCAGCCCCGCGATGAACAACCCGACGCTGGTCATACTCACCGATCGCAACGATCTAGATGATCAGCTCTTCGGGCAGTTTCAGCGTTGTAGCGACATTTTGCGCCAACAGCCGGTACAGGCCGAGACGGTCGAGAATTTGCGCGATCTATTGCAGGTGGCATCCGGTGGGGTGATCTTTACTACCGTGCACAAATTTGCCGAAGCCGAAGGCCAGTTCCCGCTGTTGAGCGACCGCAAGAACGTGGTGGTAATCGCCGATGAAGCGCACCGCAGCCAGTACGGGTTTTACGCCAGACAGGTGCCGCTTGAAAAAGCAGGGAGCACCAGTGCGGCACAGCAAGCACAAAGCAGCGAGTCATCGCCCGATGGCCTCGCTCCTGCGATGGATTCTGTGGCGCAAGAGTTCAGAATCGCTTATGGCTTTGCACGCAATATTCGAGACGGTTTGCCGAACGCGACTTTTGTGGGTTTCACCGGCACACCGGTAGAGCAGAGCGACAAAAACACCCGCGCGGTGTTTGGCGATTATGTCAGTGTGTACGATATCCAGCGCGCTGTGGATGATGGCGCCACGGTACCGATCTACTACGAGTCGCGCGTGATCAAGATGCGGCTTGAAAAACAGGTGGTCGATTCGATAGATGATGAATTCGAGGCGATTACCGAAGAAGAAGAAAGCACCGCCCGTGAAAAGCTCAAGAGCAAGTGGGCAGCGCTTGAGGCGATGGTGGGCGATCCAGAGCGCCTGGAGCTACTGGCGGCAGATTTGGTCGATCATTTCGAGAAGCGCCAGCAGGCGATGCTAGGCAAGGGCATGATTGTTTGCATGAGTCGCCAGATATGCGTTGACTTATACAATGCCCTGATCAAACTCAAACCCCAGTGGCACAGCGACGAAGACGGGCAAGGCGCGCTGAAAATTATCATGACAGGCACCGCCAGCGACCCGCAAGACTGGCAGCAACATGTGCGCAACAAAACCCGCCGCAAGGCGATGGCGAGCCATTTTAAAGAGGCCAATAGCGACTTCAAGCTGGTGATCGTACGCGATATGTGGCTCACCGGCTTTGATGCACCGTGTCTGCACACCATGTATATCGACAAGCCCATGCAGGGTCACGGACTAATGCAGGCGATTGCCCGCGTGAACCGTGTGTTCAAAGAAAAGCCCGGCGGGCTGGTCGTGGACTACCTGGGCATTGGCGATTCACTGCAAAAAGCCCTGAAAACCTACACCACAAGCGGCGGCACCGGGCAGGCGACCCATGACCCAGAAGAAGCCATCCGGGCTTTGCAACTGCATTACGAACAATGTTGCGACATGTTGCATGGGCAGGTTTGGGAGGAGTGGCTCTGCGACAGCCCTGCCGCGCAACTGCAATTGACTATTCGACTGCGCGAGCACCTCCTGGAACAAGAAGATGGCAAAGAGCGCTGGCTAATACACGTAGACAAGCTTACGCAATCTAACGCCTTATGCCCAACTTCTGACTACGCCATGAGCATTCGCGACGATATCGCGTTGTTTCAGATCCTGCGCACTATGTTCAAAAAGTACAGCCGTGCTGGCGGCAGCGCTGATCAAACCGATCTGGCACTAAGGCAGCTCGTCTCCAAAGCCGTGATGACCACGGATGAAGGCGTTATTGATATCTATCAGGCTGCCGGGATGGAAAGGCCGGATATTTCGATTTTGTCAGAGGAGTTTTTGCGCGAGGTGCGGATGCTACCGCACAAAAATGTGGCGGCAGAATTATTGGCGAAACTGCTCTCAGATGAGATCAAGATTCGCAAGAAGAGCAACGTGGTACAAGGCAAAAACTTTTCCGATATGTTGCAAACCACCCTCAATAAGTATCACATCCGCGCTATCACCACGATTGAAATCCTCGAAGAATTGCAGCGCTTAGCACAAGACATGCGCGAAGCGCAGTTGCGCGGTGAACGCCTGGGTCTGGGGGCAGAAGAAGCAAACTTCTACGATGCACTAGCGAACCACGGGAACGTGGAAAGCGCGATGGGGGAGGATAAGCTTAAGGTCATCGCCACCGAGCTGGTTCAGACCGTGCGTACCAATGTCTCGGTTGACTGGCATATTAGAGATCAGGCCAGGGCGCACATACGCCGATTGGTGAAGCGCGCGCTGCGCAAATACGGCTATCCACCAGATTTACAAGATGCGGCGGTGCAGCTGGTGTTGCAGCAGGCCGAGGCGATGGCCAGCGAATGGAGAAAATGAGCAAGCTCATCAGCACCATTGCACACCACAAAAATCCACGCTGAAGGTTTTGCTTGCGCCGTGTCGGCTCTGTCTTCAGACTGTGTCGATGCGATCACTCTATCCGTTTTTGTTTGTGTGGCTGTGGAGCACCGGTTTTATCGGTGCTAAATACGGCCTGCCCTATATCGAACCCTACTTTATGCTCAGCATTCGCCTAGCTATCGCCATCGGCATCTTGCTGTTATTGGCGAAGCTGTTTCGCGAGCGCGCGCTGGAGCACAGCGAGAAAAAAGGCCAAATGCTCGTAGGCACGCTGCTCCACGGGGCCTACCTCGGGGGCGTGTTCTTTGCCATCAAAAACGGCATGAGCGCCGGGGTCGCAGCCATTATTGTCGGCCTGCAGCCATTGCTAACGGCATTGCTCGCCAAAATAGGGCTAGGGCACTCGTTGCAGCGCAGGCAGATGCTCGGTCTGGGCTTGGGTTTTGTCGGCACCGTGTTGGTCATCTACGGGGCGGGGAAGCTGGGCACACAGGCACCGCCGCTCTCTGCCTACCTCGCTGCGATCATCGCACTCATCGGTATCGCATCTGGGTCGGTCTTGCAAAAGCAAGCCGGCGCCACGCTGCCACTACTCAGCGGCGCGGCCTACCAGTACATGGGGGCGATAGTGCTGGTGGCGATGATGAGCGCATTCACTGAATCCCAGCAAGTCAGGCTCACAGTGGAGCTGATCGCCGCGATGACCTGGTTGGTGTTGGGCTTGTCGGTGGCGGCGCTGTTGCTGCTGATGGTGGTGATCCGCGCGGGCGAGATTGCGCAAGTGGCGAGCTATTTCTACCTCGTGCCCCCCGTGACAGTGCTGCAAGCGTGGTGGCTGTTCGACGAGCAACTGGGCCTTGTTGCCCTAATCGGCGGCCTGATCACGGTCGTGGGGGTGTACTGTGTTATTGCTGTGCCTTCTAAGGCGGCCTCAAGCTCTTAAGAGGCTTGCGATTAAAGCCTCACACTCGGGCCGAGGGGGATCGTCGGTGGTATCGACTGTCGATCCCAGCCCTTCCCAAATATCGCACGCCCGC